>JAKQEP010000158.1 GCA_029556475.1 Candidatus Atribacteria bacterium | reverse complement strand
ACCGGTTATTGATCCTAATGGTCAAACCAGGTATATAGAAATTACCTGGTAGGAGGATGTTCAAATGAAAAAATATTTATTGCTAATACTATCTATTATCCTTGCTACTCAGGTTTTTGCTGTGGCATTGATGAATATTTCACCTCAGGTTTATTCCTTCCATCAAAAATGCGATTTGAAGGTGGAAGTTCAACAGGGTTTAAATGACATAGCCAAAATGAAGGTCTATTATCGTATCGGTAAATCTAATCGCTGGCTAATTGAAGAAATGAAACAAGATAGTCCAGGTTCTTCATATTTTCTTGTTACCTTACCTGCCGATTATTTAACTACCGATGTTATAGAATATTATTTTTGCGCTGAATTGAGCCAGGGAAACAAAGAATACTTTCCTCCTCAAAATGAAACAGTTCCAAACTACATTCTGGAACCGGATATTGCCTCTGGAGAAGCAGAACCCGGTTTTGTTCTTTTAACCGATAATCCGATTATTTCAGCTGCAGAGGGCTATTTGCTGGTGGTTTCTTTCTTTGCCTTAAGCGAAGAAATTGATCCTGCCAGCATTGAGGTTTGGGTTGGAGGCAAAAATGTTACTTCCCTGGCTCAAATTAGCTCTCCTTTGATTGTTTATAAAGAGGAAAACCCTCAAAGCGGAAACAAAAAAGCAGTTATTCGCGCAAAAAAAGAGGGAAAAACAATCCATTCTCCCATCTGGTCAACCGAAATTTTACCCTCAGGCAAAGCATTAAATAAATTTACCTATCAGGGAACTGTGAATTTTGCCTCCAATTATTATAATTACTCCGATAATGATGCTATCGGTTACACAAAAAGTGATGCCGCTACTTGGGCTGACTTCTATGGAAGCTACGGAATATTTTCTCTGCAGGCAAATCTCTATTGCTCTTCATTAGAGCATAGTAACAGTCAACCCGTTAATCGTTATACCCTGGGTTTCAATATTCCTCATCTGGATTTTTTTGCCGGCGATTATGCCCCTACTTTCAGTCAATTAACTTTAAATGGAAAAAACCAGAGGGGAATTTATTCCCGCTTATATTACAAATC
>JAKQEP010000155.1 GCA_029556475.1 Candidatus Atribacteria bacterium | reverse complement strand
GAAAGCTCTATAGACCATAGCCGAATGAAAATTCTGGAAATGCTGGAAGCGGGAAAAATTACTGCCGAAGAAGCAGAACGGCTATTAAAAGCTATTGGGAAAGAGTAAAAAGGTTGAGAGGTCGAGAGGTCGGGAGGTCGAGAGGTCGAGAGGTCGGGAGGTCGAGAGGTCGGGAGGTCGGGAGGTCGAGAGGTCAAGAGGTCGAGAGGTCTAGAGGAATGTCTGCTGTGACTTAAAACCGGTTTTCTATGGCTGATCTGACCTTTTATAGAAAGCAGTATATTTTTTACTTGCCTTCGCTTAATATTGTCAGTCCCAAGACCTGTTTTGAGTTACAGCAGAATAACTAACTTTTAGTTTCGGGACAGCTCCGTCGTTAGTAAAAGTATATCTTACGGCATTTGTCGAATCGGAGTTCGGCAATCCATTTTTTTTCTCCACCGTTTCTACGGAACTTATTTATACTGAAAAATGAAACTGCAAGGGTGTTTACAGCTTTCCACAAAAAAAATAAAAAAAAACAATTTTGTGCTTGACAAGATATTATTATTATGAATAAAAGTTTTAGTAGCTGAGGAGGCTATATGTTAAAGAGTGTAATATATGATGAAAGAAATTTTTACCTGTTCAAAAAAAGCCCTGGTAGTTTATTTGATATTAGCCGTCGTAGAAAGGTAGCATTTTATGAAAAAGAACTTGACTGGGCTTGATAAGATGAAAATAATGCAAGCAGTCGCTTGGCCTTACATAGACTGTGAATAACGTGGGATTTTAGATTCCCTCTAATAACCTGAGAAACAATGAGTTGGAATTTACACCAACATTTGGGACTCAACACACAGTACCTAAGCCAACAGATGGATATTGATGAAATATTATAACTTAAGCAAACTAAAGATAAAAGGATTAAAGCCATGATGGATACATCCACAATTATCCAGTTGATTGGATTTGTTATATAGGGGTCCAATTGACAGAAAAGCAATGCCCAATTTGCGGAAGATCTGATTGTAGTGTAACCTTAAAGAATATAGGAACTAGCGAAATAGACAATCAACCTGACTTGTTTTATTCGGGTAATTGCATTTGCTGCGGGGATGTTTATGTAAGTA
>JAKQEP010000171.1 GCA_029556475.1 Candidatus Atribacteria bacterium | reverse complement strand
TTGCCGGTAGTAGCGTATATTCTTAAAACGCTTAAAAGTATATTTATTCCTCTGGTTTTTGCTGTTTTTCTGCTTTTTCTTTTTGCACCGCTAATCAATTATCTGAAAAAGCATAAAGTTCCGATGGCTTTAATTTTGCTGCTTACTTTAGTAATTATAGCTGTTTTTTTAGGTGTTGTAATTCTGTTAATTTATGCCGCTTCCAATAGTTTAATTAGTGGTTTGCCGCGTTATCAGGATAAATTTATTACTCTTATCTCCAAGTTTACGCAGTCCATTCAAAACCTGGCAAATAGCTGGAACATCAGTTCGGAGAATATTTCCATTGCTAATATAGCACAAATTTTGAGCAGTGGCTTTATTTCCCTTCCTCAATTTCTCAGCAATACAGTGAACACTTTTGTAAGTATCATTCAGAATATTCTGTTGATTATCTTTTTCCTTATTTTTCTGCTTTTGGAAATTGAAAAACTGCCTTTGCGCTTAAGAAGAGCCACCACCAAATTAAGCAAAGAGCAAACTCTGGATATTTTGCAAAACATAGAAAAACAAATTCAGAACTATTTAACCATCAGAACCTTAGTTAATCTCTCTGCCGCTCTGCTTTGTATGCTGTGGATGCTGATTTTCGGAGTGGATTTCATTCTGGTATGCGGAATTTTATTATTTGTTCTGGATTTTATTCCCGATGTGGGCTCTGTTATTTCGTCTGCTATTCCCATATTAATTTACCTGATGCAGAGTGGTTTCAGTTTTTTGTGGTTAATTTTTGCCCTGCTGATAATTGCCACTCAAATGCTAATTGGCAATATTATAGAACCCAAGTTACAGGGAGTGCAGTTAAATCTAACTCCCATAATGGTTTTGATTTCTTTAATTTTTTGGGGTTGGCTTTGGGGAATCGTGGGAATGTTAATTTGCGTCCCCTTAACTGCTGCCATCAATATTATCCTGAAACAGGTTGCACCAAATAATTTTATTTCTGCTCTGATAAGCAGCGAATAATTCTTTTAGCACAAAGAAAAAAATAACAATCAGGAATAAAGAATAATCTCAGTGTGCAGGCAGGTAAAAAATCTTCATCCTTTTTTCCCCCAAAGAGAAAAAGAAGGAGTGAGATTGTTTCAGGAATGAAATAAGTGCTATTATATAACAAGTAAGTTCTTCAGCAACAAAGAAATAAGAGCAGGGAGCAGAGAACAGAGGACAGAGATTTTTTTCTATCATACACATAACATTATTGGCAAATCTCAAGGGAATTTTTATGCTTAATTCTTTATTTTTCATTCTTTTGCCTTTTCCTGCTTACCCAAATCTTTAATGTTACTTTAACAACTGTCTAACACTTCCTTAGTTTCGTTAGGGAAGTGTTACGGTAGTGTTACGGTAGTGTTAAGGGGTCGTCTTGGAACGAACTAAATTTCAGGCATTTAGAGGTCTAAATTGAAAACAGCAAAGAAATTGACCTTCATTCCTTTCTAATTATCTTCATAGCAATAAGATAGATTATTTTTAACAGTTTTTTCCTAGGGATATAAAAAGCTCTTCCGGGCAAATACTAAGAAGGTATTAAAAATTATTTCCTGTTGTTATCTGCCTGGAGTGTGCAAGAGGTTTGTCTTTTTCTTTATAATCCTGATAGTGAGATAAAATAAACAGCTCGCAATAAAAATGATTTTCCAGGCAGGATCAAGTTCAAATCTTTGTCTGATAATAAGATCACTAAATATTTCCAGTGCAAAAAGTGAACATATAAAAGCAAAAATGGTCTGATATTCGTGACGGATAACTTTTTTCCAGCAAAAGGGCAGTTCCGGCTTTTTATAATGGCTGAATTTGGGAAAAAGAACAGGAGTTACGCTTGCCCAAGCTATAAATTCCTCCCCGTATTTTTTTCGGAGAAATGCCTCTTCCGTAAAGATAACACGTTCATAATAGAGCATAAAGATCAGCGGATAAAGAACAATAACCCAAATATGCCTGGTAAATAAGACCACTCCTAAAATAATGAAAAAATTACCAAAATACAGGGGATGCCTGAGAATAGAATAATTACCGGTGGTATTTAATTTATCAGCAATCTGACTTTTGGTATTTCTACCGGAAGTTCCGGAAGGGGTATGACCAATAGTAAGAGCTCTGATTGCGATGCCAAAACTGCTGACAATAAAGCAGATAACTTCTACTATAGTATCGTATTTTATAAATTGGCTATGTTTTATGTCCAGAATTGCACCGATACCAAGGATAAACATTAACAGGGGAAGATAACTTCTCCATTTAAAGATCCAGGCACCTGACTTCTCAAAATCTTCTTGAATGGGCATTTATGCTCCAGAATTCGTTTTTTTGGTTGAAGATAATAACAAGCTCATCTTAGGCAAGAGATAATATTTATCTGTTATTCTTTTTCTAATTCCAATTATTGATTAAAGCATTTTCTCTTCCAGTTGAATTCCATCTTCCATATTTTCATCTCACCCGCTACCTTTTTCACTATCGCTATTTGATTTTTCTTTCCCTCTTTTCTCCTGGCAAAAATAAGTTCGCTGAATTCGCGGCTTCCGGCAGCTAAAACTGTTTCTGCGGTTTCACCTTAAAAATAAAATACAGAGTTCCCAGCAATCCAAAAGCTGAAGCGGTCAGGAAATTTAATTGGGGACTTCTTTGCCAGAGAAAAGCACCCCCAAAAGCGGCAAAAGAA
>JAKQEP010000170.1 GCA_029556475.1 Candidatus Atribacteria bacterium | reverse complement strand
CTGTCCTTATGCTGCCTTAATGAATTTGTTTCAATACTTGGGAAAGTTAGTTCATTTTCCCCACTTAAAAATCTGCCGTAATCTGGAACGCTGTAACGATTGCGAAATCTGTTCTCTATCCTGTCCAATGAATATCAACATTACGGAAGAAGAATATGTGCAGAACCCGAATTGTATTCTTTGTTTCAGATGTATGGATAAATGCCCTAAACCCGAAACCCTTAAAGTCCAGAGGGAAAAATAAATGAGGACTATTTTACAAATATTAGTATTACTGCTTTTGGGAAGCATTCTTTTGTTCCTGTTCTATAATGCTTTCCTGCCTTCAAAAACTGTTCCATTGAACTCAATAAAAGAAATTGTTCCTAAACCGGATAGCATAATAGAGAAATCTTCTGTTCAAAAACCCCAATCCAATACTGCAAAAGCAAAAACTGCCTCTGCTAATAAATATCAGGATAAAAATAATATAGATAAACTGCCAGATGAGATTAAACCTGAAACACCTGAACCTGCAGAAACAACAATATCCTCCCTAAAAACAACCTACCAGGTAAATCAAGACCTGTGTATTGGTTGTAAACTCTGTCTCCGCTATTGCCATGAAGAAGCTATTTCTCTGAAAAACGGTAAAGCTATAATTGATACTACTAAATGCACTGCTTGTGGAATCTGCTCTGATGGCAATAAGAAAAACTTTTCCGGTTGCCCGGTGGGCGCAGTATTTTATTAAAATTGTAGAAGTACAGGAGTGCCGGATTTTATAGAAAAAGTAAAACCCACTCTAACTCCTCCAAGCAATGCTTATAAACCTTAAATCTGCGTAATTAGCGTAATCTGCGTGAGATTATTTCTGAAATAAAAAAATAACTTGCCAAAATCCTTGTTCAGATTATTATGTCTTTATGATGAAAAATTCCAAAATGATGTTTAAATAACTTAATTCCTTAGGAGGAATAATGAAAAAGCTACTTTTCGTATTTACACTAACCATCCTAACCATAGGTATGGCTTGGGCACAAACAACTATTAATTTTGACGATGCAAGTAAATGGACTCAAGGTTCAGGCAGTATTACTTCTTATCAAACAGATCACTCTTACAATGATG
>JAKQEP010000125.1 GCA_029556475.1 Candidatus Atribacteria bacterium | reverse complement strand
TATTGTTCTTTGAAAATCACATAAGAAGGTAGCAAGTAGATTATTATTCTTTTAATTTTATAGAGGTACGGTCAAGTTGAAAAGGGTATACGGCGGATGCCTTGGTACCAGAAGGCGATGAAGGACGTGGTTAACTGCGATAAGCCCCGGGGAGCCGTAAGCAGGCTTTGATCCGGGGATCTCCCAATGGGGAAACCCACCCGAGCAAACCTCGGGTATCCTGACCTGAATAAAATAGGGTTATGGAGGCGAAACGGGGGGAATTGAAACATCTTAGTACCCCCAGGAAAAGAAAGTAATAACGATTCCCTAAGTAGCGGCGAGCGAACGGGGATGAGCCCAAACGCAAGAGGCGCAATAGCTGTCAGGCGTTGCCTCCTGCGGGTTGTGGGGCCTGATATCTCTTTGCTGACAAAAAGAGAGAGAGTTACCAAATCTATGGTTAGCCGAAGTGAGCTTGGAAAACTCCACCGGAGCGGGTGATAGTCCCTTAAGCGAAAACTTATAGATCTCTCAATCAGGTTCCCGAGTAGCACGGGATAAGTGCAGCCCTGTGTGAAACCGGGAGGACCACCTCCCAAGGCTAAATACTAACTGGTAACCGATAGTGAACTAGTACCGTGAGGGAAAGGTGAAAAGTACCCCGGGAGGGGAGTGAAATAGTACCTGAAACCGTATACCTACAAGCAGTGGAAGCACCATTGCCCCCGGCTTGCCGGAGGCAGGTGTGACCGCGTGCCTTTTGTAGAATGAGCCGGCGAGTTACGTTGGCCAGCCAGGTTAAGCAGCATCTGCTGCGGAGCCGTAGCGAAAGCGAGTCTGAATAGGGCGCCATAGTTGGTTGACGTAGACCCGAAACCGGGTGATCTATCCATGGCCAGGGTGAAACCTGTCTGAACGCAGGTGGAGGCCCGAACCCACTAATGTTGAAAAATTAGGGGATGAGCTGTGGATGGGGGTGAAAGGCCAATCAAACCCGGAGATAGCTGGTTCTCCCCGAAATAGCTTTAGGGCTAGCCTCAGATGTTGTGCTATGGAGGTAGAGCACTGAATGGACTAGGGGCCTTACCAGGTTACTGAATCCAATCAAACTCCGAATGCCATAGTTACTAATCTGGGAGTCAGACTGCGGGGGATAAGCTCCGTAGTCGAAAGGGAAACAGCCCAGACCATAAGCTAAGGTCCCCAAGTGTAGACTAAGTGGTAAAGGAAGTTGAATTACCCAGACAGCCAGGATGTTGGCTTAGAGGCAGCCACCATTTAAAAAGTGCGTAACAGCTTACTGGTTAAGTGATTCTGCACCGAAAAATGTACGGGGCTCAAGTCTGCCACCGAAGCTATGGCTTGGTATCTTGTATACCAGGGGTAGGGGAGCGTTCCCTCAGGATAGAAGGGTTACCGAAAGGAGGCCTGGACCGGAGGGAAGTGAGAATGCCGGCATGAGTAACGATAAGGCAAGTGAGAATCTTGCCCGCCGAAAACCTAAGGTTTCCTGGGGAAGGTAAGTCCGCCCAGGGTTAGTCGGGCCTAAGCTCAGGCCGAAAGGCGTAGGCGATGGACAACCGGTTAATATTCCGGTACTGCCACCTGTTCGTTATCGAGCGATGGGGTGACCCAGTAGGGTAGGTCAGCACGATAAAAGTTCCGTGTCTAAGCCCTTAGAGGGAAGAGACAGGCAAATCCGTCTCTTTATCAACCTCAAGAGGTGATGGGGAGCTGCTACGGCGGCGAACTGATCGATCCCACACTGGCAAGAAAAGCCTCTAGCCAGAACAGGCGGCATCCGTACTAAAACCGACACAGGTAGGTAGGTAGAGAATACCAAGGCGCTCGAGAGAACCCTCGTTAAGGAACTCGGCAAAATGACTCCGTAACTTCGGGAGAAGGAGTGCCTCGCCAAGGTGAACTGTTTTACACAGGGAGCCTGAGGAGGTTGCAATAAAACGGCCCAAGCGACTGTTTACTAAAAACACAGGTCTCTGCTAAATCGCAAGATGATGTATAGGGACTGACGCCTGCCCGGTGCTGGAAGGTCAAGGAAGGGAGTTAGTCGCAAGGCAAAGCTTCTGACCAAAGCCCCAGTAAACGGCGGCCGTAACTATAACGGTCCTAAGGTAGCGAAATTCCTTGTCGGGTAAGTTCCGACCCGCACGAATGGCGTAACGATTTGGGCACTGTCTCAACGAGGGACTCGGTGAAATTGTAATGCAAGTGAAGATGCTTGCTACCCGCGACAGGACGGAAAGACCCCGTGAACCTTTACTATAGCCTGATATTGAATTTTAGCATTCCCCGTGTAGGATAGGTGGTAGGCTGTGAAAAAGGGGCGCCAGCCCCTTGGGAGCCAACCTTGAAATACCACCCTCGGTCTGTTGAGGTTCTAACCCCATGCCGTGAATCCGGCTGGGGAACAGTATTTGGTGGGTAGTTTGACTGGGGCGGTCACCTCCTAAATTGTAACGGAGGTGCCCAAAGGTCTCCTCAGTGTGGTTGGAAATCACACTCCAGAGTGTAAGGGCATAAGGAGGCTTGACTGTGAGAGAGACATCTCGAGCAGATGCGAAAGCAGGGCCTAGTGATCCGGCGGTAGCTGGTGGATGTGCCGTCGCTCATCGGACAAAAGGTACTCCGGGGATAACAGGCTGATCTCCCCCAAGAGTCCACATCGACGGGGAGGTTTGGCACCTCGATGTCGGCTCGTCGCATCCTGGGGCTGAAGCAGGTCCCAAGGGTTTGGCTGTTCGCCAATTAAAGCGGCACGCGAGCTGGGTTTAGAACGTCGTGAGACAGTTCGGTCCCTATCCGTCGCGGGCGTGGGATACTTGAGAGGGTCTGCCTCTAGTACGAGAGGACCGAGGTGGACGAACCGCTAGTGTACCAGTTGTACTGCTCAGTGCATTGCTGGGTAGCTATGTTCGGTCGGGATAAACGCTGAAAGCATCTAAGCGTGAAGCCCACCTCAAGATTAGGTATCCATCTGGAAGTAAATCCAGGAGAGATCCCGGGAAGAAGACCCGGTCGATAGGTCAGGTGTGTAAGGCCAGTAATGGCTTGAGCTAACTGATACTAATAGATCGAAGGCTTGACCGTATCACTCTATAAAATTAATAAGACTACCTTTTTTTGTTAATCTTAAGTTTTCCCGGTGGTCATGGCGGAGGGGAACCACCTGTTCCCATCCCGAACACAGAAGTTAAGCCCTCCAGCGCCGATGGTACTGCAGGTTTACCTGTGGGAGAGTAGGACACTGCCGGGAATTTTTTATTGGAGGGGGAATGGAAATTAAAATCATATCATTTGATATTGATGGAACACTGGTAGATTCTGACTATAATGATTTAATCTGGCATAAAGCTATACCAGAGATGGTAGCTGAAAAAAATGGCTTAAATTTTGAAGAAGCGGCTGCAAAAGTAAAAAAAGAGTATGACAGGGTCGGAGAAGATGATTATCGATGGTATGATATAAAATATTGGATTAGTTTTTTCCAGCTTGCTATTGGTTATCAGGAATTATTACAAAAATACGAACAGAATATTATTATATTTTCAGATGTTGTTCCAACCCTGGAGCAGTTATGCAGGAAATACCAGATAATAAGTATCACCAGCATGCCCTGGGAATTTATGAACATAAAGTTGAAGAGAATTAAAAAATACTTTCAGGAAAACTTTTCTACCCTATCAGAATATAAAGAACTCAAGAATAAAGATGCCTTTTTCCAAATAAGCCGTAAATTAAGAGTAAACCCCGAACAAATACTTCATATTGGTGACCATGAAAAGCAAGACTTCTTTGCTGCCCGCGAGGCAGGATGGAAAGCACTGTTAATTGACAGATTTTACACAGGACTTCAAGAAAAATATCCCGATTCAGTTATTAACACTCTTACCGAACTTCCCGATAGATTATAGTAGTAATACCAATACCCTTTTTATGAGATTATGAGGTAAATTATGCCGGAATTACCAGAAGTTGAGACCATAAAAAGAGATTTAGAAAAAGAGATATTATATAAAAGAATCACCGATATCCGGGTCTGCCTTCCCCGAATCATAAAACTTCCCGGTTTAGCTCAATTCAGCACAGGTTTGAAGGGAAAATTTATTAAAGGGGTAAAAAGAAGGGGTAAGTATATTCTCTGTATTCTTAATAACGATGGTTACCTTATCTTTCATCTGGGAATGAGTGGAGTGCTCTTCTATCAGAGAAAGAATGAAAATATTTCCACAAGAATCAAAGAAAAACACAACCACCTTCTTTTCTTTTTTGAAGATGGCAGTAAGATGATATACAATGATGTAAGGCAGTTTGGTAAGATCTGGCTAATCCATGCTAATGAGAAACTACCCGAAATTGAATCATTGGGATGGGAGCCCCTGGAAGATAGCTTTACTTTTCAGGAGTTTTTTAGATCAGTTCAGAATAAAAAAGGGAATATAAAGTCATTATTGATGAACCAAAAAAATATCGCTGGAATTGGGAATATCTACGCCAGTGAAATACTATTTTTGGCCGGTATTCACCCTCTGCGCAAGGCAGATTCGTTAACTGAAAATGAGTTAAGAAAATTATTCCTTTCCATTAGAAGTACCCTGAACAAAGCAGTGCTAGCCCGAGGAATGACCATGGAGGATGAATCTTACTTTGATTTACTGGGGAAGCCGGGCAATTATAGAGAAGAAGTTTTGATTTATGGTAAAAAGAAAGGTAATTGTCCAACCTGTGGCCATCCTTTGTCGGTAATAAGGATCGAAAACAGAAGTACTTATCTGTGCCCGAACTGTCAAAAAAACTAAACCGGTAAATGAGAGAGGGAAGAGTAAGAGAATGAATAGTATTAGTATAAGAAAAATATAGTATGGATAAGATTGTTTTTTTAGGAACAAGCGCTGGTATGCCCACCCAAGAAAGAAATGTACCCGCTTTAGCGATGATTTTTAAATCAGGCAGTGAATTCTGGTTATTTGATTGCGGGGAAGGAACACAGCGGCAGATTCTTCAAGCTAACCTCAAACTCTCCAGATTGAGTAATATCTTTATCAGTCATCTCCATGGTGACCATACCTTTGGGCTTCCGGGATTGCTTGCTACCAGAGGTTTATTGGGTGTCAAAAAACCTCTCAATATCTTCGGACCGGTTGGTTTAGATGTTTTTTTAAAGAACAATCTGGATTATTCTTATACCCATATACCATATCCCTACCACTTTTATCCCATTGAGAAGACAAAATTCCTTACTCCCCATCTGCTTTGGGAACAGGGGAATATTGCTATCTATTGTGGGGTACTTAATCATAATATTGATAGTTTTGGATTTGCCATTATCGAAAAGAATATTAAAAAAAATATTTTGAGGGAAAAATTGTTAGATCTGGCAATTCCGCCAGGACCGGTTTATAAGAAATTCAAAGAGAGTGAAATGATAAACCTTGAAGATGGAAGGACTCTTGCCTCTGCTGATTTTGTAAAAGAAACAGTTACAACTAAAAAGGTATGTTACTGTGGAGATACTGCCTTTTCACAAAATGCAATTGTTCTTTCAGAGGGTGCAGATATACTTATCCATGAAGCCACTTTTTCGGTCCAAAGTAAGGAAAAAGCTATTAGGAGTTTTCATTCCACAGTTGAAGATGCCCTTAGGGTAGCCAGATTGGCAAGGGTGAAAAAATTGGTCCTGGTACATATTTCTCCCCGCTATAATGATGTATCAGGAAATTTCGATAATTATGCTCAATTTAGTGGGATAGTCAGTCCGGGTGATCCGGAAATTATACTGGCAGAAGATTTTATGGAGATAATGATGTAACATTAATGGCTATTCGCTAATAAATTTGCAAATTATAGTTGCCAAACCTTGAATTTTGTTTAAATATAAGTTATCTTATATAATGTTGAAATTGAAAGATTTTAAGGCAACAAGTATAAGATTAAAATTATTGTCCCAAAAATGTTTGATTTCTAATGAAGTTTGTTTTATTCTGCTGGTTGCCAGCAAAGAAGAAGAATAACTATGAGGTATAGGAGGTGAACAATTTGAAAGCAACCGTTGACCAGGATCTTTGTACTGGATGTGGACTCTGTGAAAGCACTTGTCCAGAGGTTTTTGAAATACAGGATGATGTAGCAGTTGTTATAGTGGATGTGGTTCCCAAAGATGCAGAAGAATCTTGCAAAGAAGCCGCAGAAGACTGTCCTGTTGAGGCTATTTCCTGTGAATAGTTCTTATTAAGGAAGAGGTTTCGGCCTCTTCCTTATCCAAGATTTACCCCAATTGTTGTCAGCCCTTTTATTATCCTTCCTCAATTCTTTATATAACTATAAAGAACCTTTATTGTTATTGAACAGCAGACCATAATTGTAAAAAATGAACGATTTTACCATTAGAATAAATGTGTTGTTTTATTATATAATGTAAATTACCTGATTGTTCTGGTCCGACCATTTTTCACTGTAGGAAAAAGCAATTATTTGATTGTATATCAGAGGACACACTTTATGAAAGATAATAAAAAAAGAGCTATTGCCCTTTATTCCGGGGGTCTGGATAGTATTCTGGCCATCAAAAAAATCTTAGAACAGGGAATTGAGGTAATAGGTGTATATTTTACTACCCCTTTTTTAAAAAACGAACCAGATTACCAGGGAGAAAAACACCTTAATATTCCTTTGCTGTATGTGGATTTAGGTAGAGATTTTCAGGAAATATTGCTTAATCCCAAGTTCGGTTTTGGAAAAAATATAAATCCCTGTATTGACTGTCGTATTCTGATGTTTAAAAAGGCTGGTGCGTTGATGATTCAGGAAGGAGCATCTTTTATCATTAGCGGAGAGGTATTGGGACAGAGGCCGATGTCCCAGAGTAAAAAAAACCTCTTTCTAATCAGTGAAGAGTCAGGATTCGGAAAATATATTTTGAGGCCTCTCTCTGCTCTATTATTACCAGAGACAGAACCGGAGAGATGTCATATAGTAAAACGTGGAGAACTTCTCGATATTCAAGGCCGTTCTAGAAAAAGGCAGATAGATTTAGCCCGGCAATGGGGAATTGAGAACTACCCTTCCCCGGCAGGAGGATGTAAATTAACCGAACCGGGATATGCCCACAGAATAAAAGATTTGCTGATTAAAGGCAAATATGACTTCAATGACCTGGAATTGTTAAAGGTGGGACGTCATTTTAATATTTATAAATTTGTTAAATTAGTGGTAGGTAGAAATGAAAAGGAGAATAAGATAATTCTTTCTTTAGCCAGTCCAGAGGATTATTTGCTTAATTCCCCTACCCATAAAGGGCCTGTTGCCTTAGTACGTTGTTATAATAACCTGGCTGAGAAAAATGAAGAGATAGATAATATTTTGGATTTAGCCAGCAAGATTACAACCAGGTATTGCGATAAAGAAGAAAGCGCAGATTTAATTGATATTAATATCAGTAAAAACAATAAGTTCATAAAAAAGCTGAAGCAGGTACCATCTCTTTCCGAACAATCTATAAAAAACTACCTTATATAAAAAAGCTAATAGTTTATAGTTTTAAGTTTATAGTTCAATAATGTGAGTGATAGGGTATGCGATTGCTATTCGCTGATTAAACACAAAATAAATATATTATCCGCGTATGGGCAAGTTTACTAAAATGCTTTTTAATCTTAAACTAAGGTTCATCGGCTACTCCACAATGAGAAAAAGATATTTATAGGTTACCGTTTTTAGGGTATACAGATATAAAAGTAATATACAGAATGAATTTGTCAAGGATAGGAACGAAGTGACGTAGCAATCTCATCAAATGTACTCCATATTATTTATCTTTGCATTTTAAAACTAAATACCAATGACCAACGACTGATTATTCTATTTGTATTAATGAGGAAAATTTATGAACAAATCTAATCGTGTTCTGGTGGCACTCAGCGGAGGAATAGATAGCAGTGTTGCTGCATTCCTGCTAAAAGAAAAAGGATATCAGGTTGCAGGTCTCTATCTACATCTGATTGAAGACCCTAAAAACAGCACCCTATCTGATAGTAGAGTGAGAGCACAAGAGGTAGCCTCAAAATTAGCTCTCCCCTTATACCAAATTGATTATAGAGAAGATTTTTGTAGAATCATAATAAAGGACTTTATGGAACAATATAGAAGAGGGTTGACCCCCAACCCCTGCATTTTCTGTAACGAAAAGGTGAAGTTTAGATTACTTTATGATTTTGCCTTTAAAGAAGGATTCGACTATATTGCTACCGGTCATTATGTCCGGGTAAAAAAAGAAGGGCAAGAGGACAGATATCTTTTAAAAAGGGGAATAGACCGAAAAAAAGACCAGTCCTATTTTCTGTATAGGATAAAAGAATCTATTCTATCCAAATGCATTTTCCCACTGGGTGATCTGAAAAAAGAGGATACCAGAAAAATTGCCGGTAATATTGAATTACCAGACTATATTAAAGGGGAGAGCCAGGAAATATGTTTTATACCCGGTAATGATTATCGTAAGCTGTTGATGGAACAGGGAAAAATAAGAGAAGAGGGGGGATATTTTCTCGATTCAGCCGGCAACGTATTGGGAAGACATAAGGGGATATCTTTTTATACCGTCGGGCAAAGAAGAAAAACAGGTCTTTCTTTGAATTCCAGAAAATATGTCTTAAAAATTTCTGCTCAAGACAATTCAGTAATTATTGGTGATGAGAGTGAATTATACAAGCGAGAATTTGAAGTAACAGCTCTTAGCTTTATTTCCTCTAACCCTATTAGCAGGCCAACCAGGTTATTGGTGCAGATTAGATATAATACCCCACCAGCTGAAGCTGTTGTGTATCCCCACGATGGGAAAAAAATGAAAATTATCTTTGAGAAGGCACAAAGAGCAATCACGCCCGGACAATCTGCTGTTTTTTATGATAAATATGATAAAGATGTAGTTCTTGGTGGTGGAATTATCACACAATGAGTAAATAGTGATGAATGATGAGTAGCCAGTGATGTGTTTAAATTTGTATAACGTATAACGTAAAATATAGTCGTTGGTCGTTAGTTTTTAGTATATAGTTTTCAAATTCTTACAGGCTGCATAAATTTTGTATTTTATTATTATTGCTGCACCAGCAGCAATCTTATGCCCTATAGCCCACCCCACAATGATTTAACTAAAAACCATGAACTGTAAATTTTATGCTTTCAATTCTCCTGACATAATTGGATGCGATTGCCGCGTCGTTTCGCTACTCACAATGACAAAAGATAAAAATCTTCGTAATAATAAATTCGTTATGTATTGTGCGTATTGCATTTAAGAACCGTATACCTTATTACATATACCGCAAAAATAATCGTTAGTTATAAAGTTTTTAGTTTTCAGCTTAAGGTTTTTAGCGAAGAATTGGTACATTAATAATACTTTTAAATAAAATATTATTTTTTATATTTGATATTCATTATAAACTTCATTCTGCCATTTTTATCCTCCCTACTCTGTCATTGTGAACCTGTTTCTTAGCTTTGGTAAGGATGGGTGTGGCAATCACATACTCTATTACCCGCAATGATTTTACTATAAACTTTTAACTATAAACTCTTTTTTATTCCACATAATTGGATGAGACTGCTATTCACTGCTTACGCAGTATTAAGAAATATGATATCTAATTTTGAGCAAACATATAAGATACTTGTCAGTCCTTGGTTAAAGTGCAGATACTGCCACGCAGTGACAGGAGGGGATTAATGCCTATACAAAAGGAAATCAATTATTTTATTGACAACCATTTTTCCTCCATTTATAATGTATACAAATATGTATACAGGTAATTAAGATGAAATTAATTAGAATTGGAGAAAAAGTAATCTCAGAAGAAAAATTGAGAAAAGAGATTAGTAAAATTCTCAAATTACGAACAGAAGGACTGACTCAGCAAGAAGTGGCAAGAAAGCACGGTGTGGAAAGAACCTTTGTTTCACGATTGGAAAGCCTGGGAGAAATAAGAAGAGGAGAAAAGATTGCTCTGGTTGGGTTTCCTATTAAGAACAAAGAAGAAATACTCTCACTTTCGGAAAGATTTGGTATTGATTATGCCCTGATATTAACAGAACAGGAACGCAATAATTTTGTTAAAGTTAGAGATAAAGGTAAACTTTTTAATGATACGCTTGATATAATCACTTATTTGCTTGATTTCGATGTGATTATTTTTTTGGGCTCTGATAAAAGAGTTGATTTTGCAGAAAAGTTATTTCATATTCAGGTAATTGGTATTGAAATTGGTAAATCACCAATCACTGAGGATAAATATGTAGACCCAAAGATTATTGAAAATGTCTTAAAAGAAGTAAAAATAATTTCATTGAATGAGGAGATGGATAAATGAAAAAGGTACTGGGGGTTAGTTTAGGTTCTTCAACCAGGGATAGCAAAGTAAAAATTGAAATTTTGGGAGAAGAGGTTGAGATTGAAAGAAGAGGTACTGATGGTGATGTTTCTAAAATGATGCAAATATACCGGGAATATGATGGCAAAGTAGATGTATTTGCCCTGGGAGGAACTGACCTCTATCTTTATTCAGGTCCTTCCGGAAAAAGGTATACTATCAAAGAATCAGCCAGAATTGTAAGTGTAATCAAAAAGACTCCTATTGTTGATGGAACTGGAATCAAATATTTACTGGAAAAAGATGCAATCAGATATGCTAAAGAGAACACTGATATAGACTTTCAGGGGAAGAAAGCTTTGATATTAATTACTGTTGATAGATTCGGTCTGGCTGAAGGATTGATTGAGGCTGGCTGCAAGATGATCTTCGGGGATATTATCTTCTGTCTCAATTTACCCATTCCGCTTTACAGCCTGGAGGTATTAAACATAGTAGCCCGAATCGCCATCCCGATCCTGGCAAATCTCCCTATAAAATATTTATACCCCACTGGAAAGAAACAGGAGGGGCGTAACCCGAAATACAGCCGTTTCTTTGAAGGAGTTGATATTGTTGCCGGTGATTATCTTGCTATAAGCCGTTATATGCCACCCAGAATGGAAGGGAAAATCGTTATTACCAATACGGTAACTATGCAGAATGTGCAGGAATTAAAAGATAGCGGGGTAAAATATCTTATTACCACCACTCCCCAGTTTGAAGGGAGGTCTTTCGGTACCAATATCTATCAAGCTACCTTAATTGCCGCATCAGGTAAAAAACCTGAGGAGCTTACCGGACAGGACTATCTCGATTTGGCCAAAAAATCAGGGTTTAAGCCCAGGATTGAGCAGTTAAACTAATGGCCATAGAAAGAGGTTGTTCAATATAATTGCTATAGTTTTTAGTAAACTATTTTAATATATCTTAATTAAATTGAGAGGGAAAAATAATGGCTATATCTTTAGAACAGAGAATTGAAGAAACCAATGAACGAGCAAAAAGAATGAAGGAGAATGATTCCTTCTTTTATTTAAAGAGTATAGAGGGATCATCGGGAGCACATACGCGAATAGAAGGACGTGAAATGCTTATGTTTGCCTCATACAATTATTTAGGGTTAATATCACATCCTAAAGTAAAAGAGGCAGCAAAAAAAGCCATAGATGAATATGGGACTGGAGCAGCAGGTGTACGGTTTTTGGCAGGAACTACCAGAGCACATGAAGAGCTGGAAAAAAAGATTGCCCAGTTTAAAAAGACTGATGATGCTGTAACCTACAGTAGTGGCTATGTTACTAATTTAGCTGCCCTGACCACTCTTTGCCAGCGTGGTGATCTGTTAATTATGGATAAGCTGGTCCATGCCAGTATCATCGATGGTTGTATCTTATCAGGAGCCAATCATCGTAGTTTTTTACATAACGATATGGACAGCCTGGAGAGAATATTAGCACAATCTGACGGTTACCAGAATAAACTCATTGTGATAGATGCTGTCTATAGCATGGATGGTGATATAGCTAATTTACCGGAAATTTCTCGTTTGGCAAAGAAATATAAGGCTAAGCTTATGGTAGATGAGGCACATTCTATTGGCGTTATTGGCAA
This sequence comes from Candidatus Atribacteria bacterium, assembly GCA_029556475.1. Lineage (GTDB taxonomy): Bacteria > Atribacterota > Phoenicimicrobiia > Phoenicimicrobiales > Stramentimicrobiaceae > Stramentimicrobium. The sequence continues at coordinate 1,509 of JAKQEP010000125.1, read as the reverse complement.
AACCGGACATGGAATTGAGGAATACTTTGGTTTGGAGAACTCAGTGGATATCTACATGGGGACTTTAAGCAAGACTATTCCTGCTATAGGTGGCTACTTAGCAGGGGATAAAGATTTAATCAGTTTTCTTAAACTATCATCTCGTCCCTTCATATTTTCAGCCAGTCTACCCCCTGTAGCCGTTCTTACTGCCAAAGCCTGTTTTGAGGTAATAGAAAATGAACCGGAGTTAGTAGTGCAATTACAAAAAAATATGAAACAGTTTAGAGAAGGATTACAGGAAATGGGGTACAATACCGGCAATAGTGAAACGGCAATAGTGCCAATTATGGTGGGAGATGAAGAAAAGACATTACAATTATGTAAAAAGATCAATGAGGAAGGTGTTTTTATCTGTCCCATTCTCTTTCCAGCCGTTCCCAGAGGCACCAATAGACTGAGAGCCCATGTACTTGCCAGTCATACTGCGGAAGATATAGAAAAAGCTCTTGATATCTTTAAGCAGGCAGGTAAATCTTTGGGAATTATCTAAATCCTAAATATATAGGTTTTATGGATTTGTTCCTGGTCAGATTGAGTTAAATAGAAAAGGAATTTTTCTTTTGCCCATAGCCTTGTTATGTAACTTTATTTGACAAGGAAAAAGAAGTAATCTATAATTTGTCTAAATAATCACATCAGAAGAAAGGCATAAATAGATATAATATAAAAACAATTAAGGTGGATTTAATATTAAATACTTTGCATAATCTTAGTTATATTTTATATTAAAGGATAGGGTGCATAAAAATGAATGAGCGGAAGTTTATGCTGACTGAGGAAGGCCTGGAAAAATTAAAAAAGGAATTATATGAATTAAAGACCGTTAAAAGAAAAGAAATTGCTGAAAAAATCGGCAGTGCTGTCGCCTTTGGTGAAATTGCCGAAAATGCTGAATACCGGGCGGCTAAAAATGAACAGGCTTTTATTGAAGGAAGAATTCTAACTCTGGAAAAAATTATCGAAAATTGTGAAATAATTGATAGAAGCAAAAATGATGGTATATATGTTTCTCCTGGCTCGGAGATAGTGGTAGAAGATTTAAAGAAAAAAGAAAAGATTAATTTCACCTTAGTTGATTATATAGAATCTGACCCCGGTTCCGGCAAGATATCTATGACTTCTCCCATTGGTAAAGCAGTATTGGGGAAAAAAGCGGGGGATAAGGTAAAGATTCGAGTTCCTGCCGGGAACTTGCATTATAAAATATTAGAAATCAAATAAATAATTAAATAAATACTTATTGAATTTATAAATGGCAGAGCATTTCTATAATTTAAAAGCTCTGTCTTTTTTTATTCCAAAAAATAAATTATAATAAGCACTCTTGATAGTGTAAAATTTTAGTAGGGGTTTTCTAAGATATCACTTGCCAGTAGTTCAACAAAAAAGGTAGACTTACCTCATAAGATAAAACTTTAAAGAAAAAGAAATAACATTCTTTTTCTAAGGAGGAGGTAAATCTACCAT
>JAKQEP010000075.1 GCA_029556475.1 Candidatus Atribacteria bacterium | reverse complement strand
TCCGTGGAGCAGACCTCTGTGAAGCAGACCTCCGTGGAGCAGACCTCCGTGGAGCAAACCTCTATGAAGCAAACCTCCGTGGAGCAAACCTCTGTGGAGCAAACCTCTGTGGAGCAAACCTCCGTGGAGCAGACCTCTGTGAAGCAAAAAACCATTTGCCTCAATTATATTGTCTCAAACAAATGCCGCCAAAAACTAAATTGACGTTATATAAATACGTCACAAAAGATTTTAAAAGTCCTACTTCAGATAATAAAATCACTTATCAAGTAGAAAAATATTACATTGTAGAAGAGTATGAAACTGACGAAAGAATAGAATGTGGTGCAGGATTAAGCGTTGCTACTTTACAGTGGTGTTTAATTAATAAAGACGAAGAGGATATAATATTAGAATGTGAATTTTTATCAAAAGATATAGTAGCAATCCCATTTGCTACAGATGGAAAAATTAGAGTAAAAAAAATAAAAGTAAAAAAAATATGGAAAAAGGAAGAATAAAATCATGACGGTAATATTATTATCTAAAGACAAAAAGACACAGGTATTGTTTTCGTTGACTTAACCTGTGAACACTGTAACGAACCACTTACAGAGGAAGACATTAAAGAAGAAAGAGAACTCTCTAATACGAAAAATAATAAACTATGGGAGGGTGCAAGCCCTCCCGGAAAGGAATATTATGAAAATATCAGCCGAAACAGTTGACGGGAAAATTAAACTCCTGTTTTTCGTTGACTTAACCTGTGAACACTGTAACGAACCACTTACAGAGGAAGACATTAAAGAAGAAAGAGAACTCTCTAAAGGGGTAACAAATACCTGCTCCATATGTGGAGCCAAAATTAAAACAGTTGTTACAATGTTTGAAGGTCCAGAACCTAAAAAGGAGGGAGAAACTGATGCCAACATTTAAAGAACAGCAGGAAGAAATAATAAAATTAAAAAAGGAGATAGAAGAAAAAATCAAGACTCTGAATGAAAAATACAGAGAAATAACCGAAAATTTAAAACTCGGTATGGCATATTCCGATCTAACTGCAGAAAAAATCTGTGTAGTAGAAAGTATAAAAACAAAAGATGCACAGTTTCCTTACAGGCAGTTATATGTAAGTGATATAAACGGAGTTGGATTAACACCAATAGAAAGAGTATATCTAAAAGAAGGAGGGAAGAGGACATGGTAGATAATAAGGTTACTATCTGCAGGGTGTACGATCATAATGAAGAAAGAGAAACGGAAACCGAGGAAATAGGAATTTTAGTTTTAACCAACGGAACCATAACCTATATCCCGGAAAATAAAACCTGGAACGCAAAAAGAGATACCCTGATGCAATATGAAGATATAATACATTGTATTATAGATTTTAACGGTAAAAGTTTCTATCTCAACGAAGCTGATTACCCTGTAATAGAAAAACTTGTAAAAGAAAATATAGATTACTGCCTTAAAAATCTCCATATACCATCTAAACAGGGTATAACCTGCTCCACCTACGGCGAAGATCCCGAAGTAGGATTTTTCTCCACATCTGAGGGAGATTACTGCACAGACTGTTACAGAAAGAAATTCTCCACTATAAAAGAAACCGCAACACCAAAACGAGAACTGGCAGGAGTGCCGGAAGATAAAAAAGTTACCTGTGTAAAATGCGGTGAAGAAATATCAGAAAGAAAAGTTTTTACTGTTGACGGAACATACATCTGTTACCACTGTTATTATAAGGCAAAAGAGGAGGAATAGAAAGTGAAAACAAGGGAGCATTTAAAAGAAGCTCTTATCAAAGAGATAAAAAAACTCAACAAGAAGATTACCCTGGACAGAAAGATCAGAACATTAAAGCAGACAGCTTTTCTTTATGCAATACTGGTATGTATGGAGTATTACATGGAAAAGCCTGGTTTTAACGGTATGTGGGAAATAAGAAATAAAGAAGGGGAAGTATCCTGTTTCTCTTTCCTTGACGCAGCAAGATTGTTAGAAAAATCTTCCAATATGCAGGAATTCCTTGATAATCTTAAAATGAGTATCCCCACCCATGAAACCAGAACAAGAGATTATATTATAGAAAAAGTTCTGGACACCATAAGACCTTATTATAGTTTAATATCAACTGGAAACGAATTACTCCGAGATTTACATCTTACTATAGAACAGGCAACTATCCCGAAGATTGACGAATTAACAAAGATTGGAGAGTAATATGTTTTACATGGCACTTGACGAGATAGAACAGAAAAGATTATTCGAAGAACAAGAGAAGGAAAAAGCAGAGGATAAAAAAAGAAAGCAAAAGGAAAGACTTGTTCATAAGATACCAGGCAAGAAAAATCCTTCCATATCTGAACTCAGGGAATATGCTTACGACAGGTTTAAAACAAGGGATAATAAATTCAGCGACTTCCCTGTAGGAACAGCAGTTCAGGTTATTGTTCCCTGTGCAGATTTCAGATTTTTTGACTTTCAAACAGGTGTTGTTATTGAAAACTCAGGTAAGTATCTCGGCATAAGAGTAAAATTTGATGATAAAGACGAAGATGCATGGGGGTTCGATCCCAAACAATTAAGGAGGATATAAAGATTGTTTAAACGACTGTTATTAATATCATTACTGCTTATACTGTTAACCTATAATGCAGAACCTAAATCCCGGTACTGGGAAGCAACATTTGAAATCACTGCTTATACTCATACAGGTAACACCTGTGCGACGGGCATATGGCCTAAAGAGGGAATTGTAGCTGTCGATCCTGCTATAGTTCCCTTTTGGACTAAACTGCATATACCGGGATATGGCCATGCCATAGCAGCCGACACTGGAAGAGATATTAAAGGGTACAGATTAGATGTGTTCTTTGACACTTACGAAGAAGCTGTTAATTACGGTGTAAAAACTAAGAAAGTGAGGGTTTACTTATGAAAAAATAATGATATATATCCTACTAGTTTAGGAACAGAAATGATAGAAGAAATCAAAAAAATGCTCGATTAAAAAGAGGTGGCATAATATGAACGAAAGAATAAAAAATTTATTATTATCTATTAGAAAATGGATAATTAATTCAAAAATAAAGACAGGGGATATTTATTTAGACTATGAAAAAATTGAAATAAAAGATCACTGGTCTTTAAATGGTAAATTTGAACCCATTACAGAGGAGGAATTCAGAGAGGTTTATGAATTATGTGCAATTAAAGAGAAAAGCGAATATGAAGAATATGAAAAAAGAAGATTTTTAGGAGAACAGGCAAAAAAAGATTTTTACGATGAACCAGAAAGGGGGGATTTATTAATGGATTCAGAGATTGACAGATTAAAGGAGGAAATAGAATATCGGAATAAAAAGATAAGAGAACTGCAGGACAGAGTGAGAGAACTGGAGGAGGAGAACGAGGCATTAAACGGTACATTGGAAGCATGGAGGGATCAGTAATTTATGATAATAAAATTTTTAAAGGAGTGAATTATAATCATGGAATTCAGACCATTTTGCTTAGACACTGTAACGGACAGTCAGGATTTAAGAATTAAAGAAAAAAAACGAGAAGAAAGCGGTATGTATATCGAAGATAACGGGAAGATGCACCCTGTATTTAAAAAAAACTCTGGTTTTATTTGCCCGGAAATTTCAAACGGAGATTATTACGACGATATACCGTCACTAATTGCATTTTGCAAAGGGCCAGTAAACCTTACGTTGCACTTCAAGGATAATAAAGAAAAACTTATAGATAGATTAAAAAATGAAATTGATGTGTATCAATGGATGATAGATGAAGCGAAGTTTTTCTTGAAAGAAGCAGAGCAGGAAGGAGTTATAGGAATAAGTATAAAGGGAGATATTACCGGTAAAGTAGAATATTCCATTAACCCGGAGATAGATCCACATGCTCTTATGGCACTAAAATATATTGCCAAACACACGAAAGACGAAGAAAGAAAGACAAAATTAAAAGCATGGATAAAAGAAATTGAATATATATTTTATTCTGGGAAATAAATAAAAAAGGAGAGATAAAACCATGCAATTAACACAGGAATTCATGCCAGAGTTCAGTATAGCTATGGCAGTTATCAGACATACTACTGCAGCAGAAGAAGCGGTGAGCAGAAAGAAACAAAGAGACGAACAGTTAAAGGCAACTGCAGGAGTAATACAGGGTATTATCACAACCCATACGGACAAAATCAGAAAGGTAATAGATAATATTTGCAAAAAGAAAAGAATACTCTTTACCTTTGAAACAGCAGACAGCCAGATTTCAGAGAAAATCTGGGAACGAAAAATAGGCATCAATACTTTTGACCAGAAACTCTGTAAACCCATTGCAAGAATAACCGTTGACTGCACTACTCCACGAATTAATATCAAAGTGGAGAAAGATGCAGAATGTCCAAAGATATTCACTACAAGGATAAATGCAGCCATCAAGAAGGCAACGAGGAGGTAATATTATGGAACCGGTTAAATTAATATCAGATGAACAGAGGCATGCCATGAAACTGAATAAAGGCGAACTCCTTACACTCATGGAAGAATATAAAGTTCTGGAGATGAAAGAACAGGCTATTATAGAAAGAAAGAAATGGATTAAATCGAAGCTCTGTGGATTAGTGAAAAATCAGGGAGAGAAAAAAACTGACAAACAAACCAGTTATAAAAGTGAAATCACCAGACTTGAAGCCCTGGTTACTACTAAGAGGAATATTAAATTCACAGATAAAAACGGACTGATGAATTACTGTAGACAGGCCGGGTTCAGGGATTTAATTGTAACAGAGGAAGATATAGATAAAAAGAGATTTACTGCAAAATGGGATAACGGGGCATTACCGCAGGACATATCTATGTTTATTGAAATAAGCTATGATGATAGTTTACAAGTGAAGGAGTGGTAAGGAGATGTATAAAGAATTACTACAGGCATATACTGACGAGTACGACCGGAAGAAAAAGGAAGGAGAAGAGATAGAAGAATTAAAGCGGAAAGCACTTGAAGCAGGTGTAGAAATAAACAATCATATATTTACAGATAACCTGCTATGGAATGTGAGACACTCTACAATAAAACATATGATCGAAGATGAAATTGAGTTTAGAAATAAATTAAGGGAAAAAGCACTGAAAGAAAAAGAAGCAGAGCAGTGTAAGCAAGCGATAAAAAACCCGGAGGAGGCTACGGAGTTATGAGAAATACAGAAAAAGAAATTAAAAAAGCATGTAAGTTAGCAGTAGAAGAAATAATATTTGATTTATCTGACAGAAGAGGGTTAAGGCAAGAGTGGGAACAGATAGACGATGATATAGTAGAAGAGATAAAAGAGAAATGGCAAGAAATAATATTTAATCAGTTTAAGGAAGGATTAAGCAAATGATTTTAGCCTTTGACCCAGGAGATCACACCGGATACTGTGTTATGGATGACCACAGGATTATAGAAACAGGGGAAATCCGGTATCCTCAGAAGAAATCTATAAAACACTTGGAAGAACTTATTTATATGAATAATATCGGAACCATCTATGAGAAGTATCGGCCAATAGCAGTTATCATAGAAGAAAACTTCATGGGCAGATTTATAGCAGTGGTGAAAGCTCTGACAAAGAAGCTTACTTTAATCAGAATTGCTATTAAGCTAAGATATGAAGATGCACTTATTATTACACCTACCCCTTCAGAATGGAAAGCCCTGTTAGATATACCCCAGAAAACCAAGTTTGACCAGAGGCCGGAGAAAGAGAAGGTATTGACCCGGATAAAACAGTTAATACCAGGATATAGCATAGACAATGAACACATCACCGACGCTGTAGCTATGTGCCTTGCATATGAAGGGAGAGTGAGGGTTAAGCTATGAAACCACTTGAACCCTGTCCCATATGCGGACAGCCGACACACATCATAAAAGAAGGGAACTATGAATGGGAAACCTGTAACAGGCAGTGTATAAAGAAGATACACGGATTTAAACTTGCTGTTACCTTATTCGACCTGATAAAACAATGGAATATCAGAAGATACCGAATTTCCTGCACGGTTAGTAAAGGAAATTGAACGGTTAGGGAAAATCTCTACGATTAGATCATAAAAAGGAGTGAAGATATGGAGTATTTTGAACAATTAGCAAGAAATATTGAACGGTTAGATCCTGATGAAATCAGGCAGATAATAAACCTCTGTAAATTCCACCTGGCAAGCAGAGGCATAGACCCGGAGAGAAGGCTTAAATTAGAAAAGGCGGTGCTGCCGGAGCCTAAACCTTTGGCAGAAGTCCTGCAGTTCAGGGGGGATGAAGACGAATTCTTGAAAGAAAGAATAAAAGAATATATGGGAATTAATCAGCCATCACCAACGCCAAAGACCTATACCTTCCAATTTAAAGGCGGTGGGAAAGCCCGATTTGGAAAGCCATATGTGGCAAAGTTAATATGTAATCATTATTTAAAAGAAAGATTTAAAAGAGAATACTTACCTATACCAATACAAAAAATTACATTTGGAGAGACTAAAGAAATAATATCATACCAAGCAGAAGGAAAATTTACCATATGTGATAAAGAAATAGTGGTAATTTATTATGGCGCATGGGAGTATAAAGATAGAAAAAGAGAATATAAAACCTGCTCTAATGGAGAATTAATCCCGGTAAATAAAGACAAATTATACTCATATTTCAAAGGAGATCTTCAATGGAAAGATTTATTTTAATAGGGATTATGTTGATTATGGACTCTGTTATATGGTATAATAACATAAGAATTTCAGAGGATTTTTAGATACATCAAATCTCAACTCCATGAGTACAGGGGGAGGCAGCCCGGCAAAGGCAGTCCTCCCTCTCTCCATTTTGGAAAACTTGGAAAACTTGGAAAACTTCGGCAAAAAATCTCTCCCCTGACGGTACTAGGCTTACTTTTTCTCTCTTTTTTCTTCTATACACCCCTCCCCCACAGGCCCTGGCGGTGCAGATTGGGCGTTTTGGGCGTTCCCTGGCTGACCCCATTCCGTCGCGACAGACGTTTTTTATTAATTTTCTTAAATTTACAGGAGTTTTCTAAAGTGAACCTTTTGAACTGTCAATAGTTTTAAACCCCATATGTTACAGGGACTTTACCCACCTGACATATAACATTATGTAACAACCTTGAAACTATTGAGTTTTTCTAAATATCGAGTATAATATATAATAGTAAAGAATTTTGAAAGGAGAGAACCGAATGAAAACAAAGACCAGACCCACCGGCACAAAACCGGCAGCATGGCAAAGTGCAATTAGGGGAAGAATTAACCCCGGCACGGAACGCGACGAACAGGGATTCAGGAAACTGAATCCGACTGAGGAGTATTTAAAAAACACCTTTTTAAATATCCTCCAGAATTCCGGCACTGCTGCCGCCTCTGACTTTGCAGAATCAATCAGCTTGAAAGAAAGATTGATACTACAGAACCGGACCAGATTGACCAGAGTAATTCGTAGCTCCGTGACCCGGAACCCCAAAACTTTGTATTCTTTTGACCCTTCCCCATGCCCCCGGAAAACGGCAGGAAACCCATGTCCGTACTGCTACACGATCACGAGTTCTTTTAAAATGCCCACTATAATTTTGCCGTACGAAACGACGCGAGAAATCCAAAGACTTTCTTGGAGGATGATTGAAAAACTAAATTCCACTGGAGGAATAAGGATCTTCTCCAGAGGAGATTATGACGGAAAGCCAGAAACGGATAGACAGATTGAAACCTTCCTGCAAGATTGCCAAGAAAGAGGACTGCAGGCAAAAGCCATCACGAAGAATCTATCTTTTGTGGACCGGCACCACGATAACCCCGGATTGACCATGATAAATCTATCTTTGGATAGATTTGAAACCGTGCCTTTTTCTACAGCACGAGAATATAGAAAGAAGTATAACAAAGTAATCCTTCGATTTGTAATTCTCAATGACTCTGATCTTGAAATAGCCAGAAGAATCGGAAATTGCCTTTTGACTTTCGGACATGGAAACTCTTCATATACCCGGAAAGGATTCCATACCTATACAAAAGAAGAGAAAATCCGACTGACGCAACCAGAAGAATCCACCTGCTGCGTCACAGGAACGGAGAAGAAGAGAAACTTCTTCAACCAGATGATCACCTGCATGACCTGTGAAAATTGCCGATTCAAATGCGGAATCGGCGGAAAGGAGAATTCACATGAATAGATTGAATTTAAAGCCACTGCCCGGAAGAAAATTCAAGAACGGAAACGAAATATTGAAAGCTTTTTTTGCAAATGAAGATTTTTTACTTTGCACTATGCATGGACAAAATTTAATTTGCAAAAAAGACCTTGAAAAGCTTGCAGGAGAACAGAAAGAAATAATAATACCCTTCCGAAAAGGAAGAATAAGAATTGAAATAGGAACAGCATTTAGCGTATAAAATAAAGAAAGCGAGGAACTAACATGACATACGGAAAAGGAAACAAAAAAAGGAACATACTTGAAGAGGAGCGCACAGAGTACCGCGCAGAAAAGGAAATTCAGGCCCTGCTCACATCGGAACTTCTCCAAACCATATCAGGAACCACTCAGGAGAAAATTGAAGAACTCCTGAGAAAGTACGACGGAAACCTTTCGCGCCTAATGCGATGCACCCGGAAAGAGATGCAGGAAACCGGATTGACCCGGACACAGACCACAAAAATCATGGCAGCTTTTGAACTGTCAAAAAGAATAGCCGGATACACTGACGATCAAAGGCCATCTATCCATACACCTGCTGACGTGGCCCGCCTTCTCATGAATGAAATGAGATACTATAAAAAAGAGGTCTTCAAGGTTTTATTACTTGATACCAAAAATAGATTGATAAAAATAGAAACAATTTCCAGCGGAATTCTCGATGCCAGTCTTGTACATCCCAGGGAGGTATTTTATGCCGCCATACAGGAAATGGCTTCCAGTATTATACTTGTCCATAACCATCCGAGTGGAAATATAATTCCCAGCGCCCAGGATATAGAAATAACGAAAACGATTATAGAAGCAGGAAAAATAATGAATATAGAGGTTATTGACCATATAATAATAGGAGAAGGTAAGTTCTTATCCTTAAAGGAAAAGAAGATCATCTAAATAGTTCATATAAATAGTGATGCACAGAGAGGTGACTGAATAGTCACCTCTCTTCTATTTCTATTAGTAAAGGAGGGAGAACATGAAAGAAACAGTGAGAGAATATTTAGCAATGGAACAAATTCAGAAATTAGTAAAGGAAGGTATTATGCCGGAATATACTGGTTGGAGCCTCAATAATAGTTTTGAACTTTTGTTTGAAGTCATCTATACAGTAAACACTAATAAATAAGGCAGAGACGTGTTCTTTGCATAGGAAGGAGAGAATAAAATGCTTTACCACATAAGCCAGATTAAGGCATGGGACAGGCACCATACAACGCCGTCAATGGTTATAGCTATAAACTCTATTGCAAGAAATATTACATATCCAATATTCACATATACCCAGTATTTACACTGGTTATTATTACAGGACTGCAAAGCAATAGAAAAACACTGGGACATAGTTATTTTTAATATGATGCACAGAGATTAGTATTAAGGCAGGGGTTCTGGTGGAACTCCTGCCGGAAAGGATGATAAAAAATGACACAAGCAGAGAATACTTT
>JAKQEP010000051.1 GCA_029556475.1 Candidatus Atribacteria bacterium | reverse complement strand
AAGAGAAGGCCACTGTTATTGTTTCTTTGAAATGGCAGGTTATTTGATTATGAGGTTTGCAGGTAAAAATCATAAAAGGTGACATTATCTGGCGATAATTAACTCCCCTTTTAGGTGACATTTTCTAAAGTTATTGACATTTTCTTTTTGTGATAATATGCTGCAAAACCGTTTTATTATGAAAACAATATTTTTAATAAAAAGGCAATCCACCATTCTATCTTTATTATTGAAAGATCATTATGATAGATTGCCTTAATGATATTTTATTTAATTACCTGTTAAATATTTTACTCTTATGGCTCTACTTTTCTAGAGGAAATGTTATGCCCATCTGTTTTGCTGAAATAGATGAGAAAACATATATGAGCAGGTAAAGCAATACAGCCCCAACAGGTAATACAACAATTACTGGGATTCCCAATCCTGCTAATAGATAGCAGATAACTGCAATTAATGTAACAGTAAGTGCATAGGGGAATTGGGTTCTAACGTGATCTATATGATCAGAGCCGGCAAAAGTAGAAGACATAACAGTAGTATCCGAGATAGGGCTACAGTGATCTCCCATTACTGCACCTGTTAGTACACTGGAAATAACTATTGGTAATGGGGTACCTACACTAATTCCGAGAGGAATAACTATTGGCACTACAATACCCATAGTTCCCCATGAAGTACCTGTACATAATGCAATAAAGGCCGAAACAAGGAATGTCAGAATTGGTAAAATTAAGGGTGATAAAATTCCTTCTAACGAATTTACAATATAGGGCGCAGTTCCCAGCTCATCACATACTGCTTTAATTGCCCAGGCAGAAACTAATATTAGTGTAGCGTAGACCATCATTCTGGCTCCATTAAGAAATGAATCCATTATCTCGGCTACTGTGGCAATTTTTTGCATTAAATACATTATTATTGCCACAAAAAAGGCAATCAGAGTTGCAAGAAAAATGGAAAACATAGAGTCAGCATCTGAAATTGCCTGCGAAAAAGATTCTGCTGAACTTCCCCCACCGCTTGCCCACATAAAGTAGAAAGATAGTACTATGAGCAAAATAATAGGTACCCAGAGATTCATTGAATTACTTGAGGCATTATTAGCTACTTTCAGATCTGATGTTCCAGCCAGAGGTCTTGCTTCTTTAGCCCATAGCTCCTTTGTGGTTCTAGCACGATGCTCTGCTTTCAACATGGGACCAAAATCTCTTCCTGTACAAGCAATAATGCCAACCATAATAATAGCTAAAATAGAATAAAAATTGTAAGGAATGCTCTTAAACCATAAAAAATATGGTGATACGTTATATCCTTCTGGTAAAGATTCTCCTATCAAGCCAACCTGATAACCTATCCAGGTCGATATTAAAAATATTGAAGAAACCGGTGCAGCGGTAGAATCGACAATGTATGCCAGTTTTTCCCTTGAAACATTATATTTATCTGATAATGGTCGAAATAGGCTTCCAATAAAGGCAGAGTTAGCATAATCATCGATAAAAATTACAATGCCACCTAACCAGGCAAAAATCTGTGCCATCTTCGAATTATTAGCTTTCTTGCTAATTGATTCCAAAAATGCCTGCCCTCCACCGGAGAAAAATATCATACCCATCAAACCGCCCACTAAAAAAAAGAATAAGATAATACTTGCATTCCAGGAATCGGCAACCTGTTCAACCAATATATTTGCTGTCTTCTCCAAAGCAGTCCATAAATTACCATTGTTTAAAATTGTAGTGCCGACTACCACAGCTATCAATAGTGACACTAATGCCTCTTTTAAAATAATACAAAGTATGATTGCTAAAATTGGCGGTACTAATGACCACAAGCCATAATTTCCGTTATTTTCTGCCTCATTTGCCCAGCCGATTACAGACAAAAATGTTAAAACAACAACTACAGTAATGATTACGATAAAAAATCTATTAAAATTATTTTTCTTTACCATTATTTTAAAAAACACTCCTTTATAATATTTTTTTATCACTTAATTAAAATTATTTAATTATTTGTATTACTTTCATGATGTGTTTACACATTGCTGTTCTTTCCTATAGAAATAGGATACTATATTAACCAGGCTCCGGTAAAGATAATTTTCGCATACCATTTAATAATTTCTGATAGGGAATCTTTCCATTCAACCGGTAACCCTGATTCGTTCTTTTAAAATTGTAATAGTAGATAAACTGATCCAGATCATCCTGTAACTCATCCAAAGAGGTATAGATCTTTTTCAGCATGGCAATCTGGTAGAATTCTTCTAAAAGTGTTCTGTTAAATCTTTCTACCATACCGTTACTCTTGTAAATTTCAACCGAAAAGTGCACCATATTTCACTCCAAAAGTACACCACTAACTGTAAAAAAATTAACTCAATTTAAATCATCTTTTTCTTCCTCCTGTTTAGCTAGCCACTCTTTGGTTTCCTTCAGCCGGAAGGAACCGCCATTCATATTCAGTAGGTAGGATTTATGTGTTAGCCGATCAATCATAGCTGCAGTCATTACCGTATCAGAAAAGACTTCTTCCCAGCGATCAAAGGAGAGGTTGGTGGTAACAATGGTAGATTTTCTGCCTGCCCGAAGTGAGAGATGGGTAAAGAGCAGTTCTGAACCCTCTCTGTCAAAGGAGATGTAGCCTAACTCATCGGCAATGACCAGGTCATACTTTTCAAACTTACTTTCTGTCCTGCTCAAGATATGCTGGGAACGGGATTCTTTTAATTGGTTGATTAATAGCGGTACGGTCACAAACAAGACCTTGTAACCACTAAGACAGGCCTTGATACCCAGGGC
>JAKQEP010000169.1 GCA_029556475.1 Candidatus Atribacteria bacterium | reverse complement strand
TTAATATAATTTTGAACCGTCACTTTTGCTTCTACCCTAATCTGAACTACTGCATCGCGGACATTTTTCACTACTTCCACTACAGGATTGGGTGCACTCGGGTCAATCATATAATCTTTTGCTGTGGCACAACTCATTAGTAATATCGCCACCAGCACCAGGACTATTTGTTTCCCTCTTTTCATTATTAAATCTCCTTTTTCTGAATTTAGATTTTCTTTTACTTTATACTTGTGAAAAACAAAAAACCTGCGGGAAAAACCACTTCCTAATAAACTTATAAGGACAATATAACCAGATTAGTGTTTAGCGTCAAGTGAAAAATATATCTGAGCAAGTAAACCTAAATAGAACAGTAGAAACAATTTATAAGCATATTCAGCATTTTGATTACCGAATTCCGGTTTAGCACATAAAAGAACTACCATTCTTTTTGATAACACCTTTATTTATGGCAACAAAAATTTGTAAGCTCATTTTACTATAACTGCATTACTTAGATTAATTATATTGAACTTAAAAGCTCTTTGGGGCTTTATAATGTCCCATCAACCCCCATTCTGGAAGATGAGTGGATGCTGAATAAATGATGGGAAAGTAGTAAAATAGCCAAAAGAATTATAATAAAAGCATTAAGTTTTAGCATCGGCTTGAAAATTGTTATGATATAGTTTTCCCATTTAAAAGGCATAAATATTATCCTGTCTGCTGAGAATTTCTGCGAAAACAGCAATCCGGAGATGTCTATACAATATAACTACCATACAATAAAGGGAAAAAATGTCTTCAGAGAAAAGGAATTGGCAAAGAATGACTTTCCCTTAACCTTTTTTCCCTATTTCATATTCATAATTTATAGTATCTCAAATAAAAAATATACTTTAAGTTGCAATAACTTGGCTTGCAATTGGCGAGACCTTTACCTGTTTTTAGACAGTGTATTATTTCTTGCCAAGTTGATTCTCTTATGTTGCCTTAACACTTCTTTAACGATTCCCTAACGCCGTTAAGGAAGTGTTACGGAAGTGTTACGGCAGCGTTACGGGAGCGTTAAATAAGTGACTAAGCAACAGGCAGTTGGACAAAAGCTATAAAGTAATTTTATAAATCAAGATAATGACAGGAGCATAGCTTCTGTCTTGTAATTTCATTCAGGAAAAGACAGCGTCTATTATATGTCTACGAACTACGGAACTATCGGGTAAAGTATCTATTGCCCTCTCAATTTTTTCTCATATCTGAGCAACAAGATATTACTTTTGTCGTTCTATAGTATTCCTTCTGATTTTTTATTGTCACAGGACGATATAATCATTATTTACAGCTTGTCCATAAAAATGTTGTATTCTTCCACCTCTTTATTTTTGCAGTAGTAACACGAAAGGGCGGAAATAAATTCCGCCCTTGAAGTATATTTACAAGTGTCTAAATCTTTTACTTTGCCTATTCCATCAGCAGCATTTTGCGTGTAGAAACATAGTTTCCTGCCTGCAAGCGATAGAAATAGATACCTGAAGAAAGGGCATTCCCTTTATCGTCTTTAGCGTTAAAGACAGTTTTGTAATGTCCGTTTCCTTTTTCTTCGTTTACTAAAGTTCTCACCCGCTGTCCTTTCAGGTTATAAACCTCCAGAAGTACTTTGCATCTATCCTTAACAGAATAGGCAATAGTGGTTTCC
The DNA here is from genome assembly GCA_029556475.1 of Candidatus Atribacteria bacterium. Taxonomy (GTDB): domain Bacteria; phylum Atribacterota; class Phoenicimicrobiia; order Phoenicimicrobiales; family Stramentimicrobiaceae; genus Stramentimicrobium. The sequence continues at coordinate 689 of JAKQEP010000169.1, read as the reverse complement.
GGATTGAAAGGATTGGGATAATTACCTGTAAGTTCAGTAGAAACTGCCGGCAAATATTCATCCTCATTAGCTACCGGCTCCAGCACAAAGTTTAAGGTTGTATTTTGATTGGGCAGAACCACAACCCCGTCAACTGTTCTTGGTTGATAACCTGTTGCTGAGGCAGTTACACTGTAAGTTCCTATTGCCAGGGCAAGAGAATAAGCTCCGGCAGAATTAGTGGTAGCAGAAATTCCCTCGGCAGTTACTGTGGCTCCTGCAATGGGCTGATTATTCTGTTTCCGGACAAAACCAACAATATTGCCCATCTGCGTCTCTTTATTCAGGACATTGGAGAAGGATGCTACAGAAGTTACATCAGCAGTATAAACAGCTTTAACAGCCCAACGGTAACTTCCGTTGGGAAGTGCAGTCCAGGCAGAATCAATTATTGCCAGAGTAGTTATCAATTGAGTGTTTAGAGGAACCCAGGTATCCGGTATTGTTTCATTTCCACTAATTAAACGCCAGACCTTATAGCCCTGTAAAGACCTTCCGGTGCGTGTAGGAGCTGTATTTATATCTTTGCGAATTGCGGGAAGCTCTCTATTTCCTTTAATTGCTTCCCGGGAAGGACTTGGAGCTATTATAAAATCAGAAGAGACCTTTTCTACAGTAACTTTAGAACGAGAAGAAATCAGCTCTGAACC
>JAKQEP010000008.1 GCA_029556475.1 Candidatus Atribacteria bacterium | reverse complement strand
CTCGTCAATTTTAACACTTCTAACATCAATAACAGCATTATCCGAAAAGTAAATGGTCTCTAAAATTTTAAAAAAAATTATAAAATAATATTTGCGAAATATGCGTTTTTATCTGCGTAATCTGCGGGAAACAGAAAAATGATTAAAATAGGGATAACTGGTCAAGCAGGGTTTATTGGTACCCATCTATTCAACACCCTCAGCTTGTATCCGGATAAATATATCAGAATTCCCTTTAGGGATGAATTTTTCCAGTCCGAAGAAGCATTGGATGCATTTGTTAAACAGTGTGATGTGATAGTTCATTTAGCAGCAATGAATAGACATAACGATCATAATGTGCTATATAAAACCAATATAGAATTAGTCCAGAAACTGATTGACTCTATGGAACGAACCGAAAGCAAACCTTATGTAATTATGAGTTCATCTCTGCAAGAAGAACAGGATAATTTATATGGACTCTCCAAAAGAGAAGGCAGAGAATTATTTAATCAATGGGCAGATAGAAATAGTGCAAAGTTTACTGGTTTGATTATTCCCAATGTTTTTGGTCCTTTTGGTGTGCCATTCTATAATTCTGTAATTTCTACATTTTCTTATCAATTATGCAATAAGCAGGAACCTAAGATTGAAGTGGATAATGAGCTAAAATTGATCTATGTGGGAGATTTGGTGAAGGTGATTCTTGATTTGGTTCCCGCAGATTACGCAGAAAAAAACACGGATTACGCAGATAAAGAAAACAATGAGGACACTGAGAACACTGAGAACACTGAGAACACTGAGGACACTGAGAGATGGATTACACCAAGAGTTTTGGAAGTGCAGTATTGCGCAAAATATAAGGTCTCGGAATTATTGGATAAGCTGAAAAAGTATTATGACACTTATGTAGTTAAGGGGATTTTTCCTGATTTATCTGATTGGTTTGAGGTGTGTTTGTTCAATACTTTCAGGTCTTATCTACCGGAAGAGCATTTTCCGGTAAAATACCATAAACATTCTGATGATAGGGGTATCTATGTAGAAACAATGAAGTTTATATCCCAGGGGCAAGTTTCCTTTTCTACAACTCTGCCCGGAATATCAAGAGGCAATCATTTCCATACCAGGAAAATAGAAAGATTTGCTGTAATAAAAGGAAAGGCATCTATAAAATTACGAAAATATGGAACCGCTGAAGTT
>JAKQEP010000098.1 GCA_029556475.1 Candidatus Atribacteria bacterium | reverse complement strand
AATCACCGTCACTATCCAGGTTAATAAATCTGGGCTGAGAAAATGTTAAACTGGGAACTCCACTGGGATTAAAAACACTGTTATCCATTTCCCAGGGTTGAGCATTCAGGCAAAATGCCAGAAAAAACATAGCACTGAAGATATAAAACCGTTTCATTTTTTTTACCTCTCTTATCGGGTATGATGTAACACTATTTCTTTCCGTTTTGTTGTCAATCTGTAACTGCAACCGCTATTAAAACACATCCGTCTATTATCTTCTTTTTACCGGCTTCCCAAAAGCCCCGAAGAGTGTAGCCCTAAAAGGGTAATCTATAAAAACAAGTTTAATTTCGGTCCGGTTATCCTAATTTTCCGGTAAAATTCATTCTTCTTATGGCATCCTTCATTTCCTGCTTAGTTTTACTTTAATGACCCTTTAACGATCCTTTTACGATTCCTTTACGATTCCTTTACGATTCCTTTACGGCGCTAATGCAGTGTAAAGGAAGTGTTAAAGCAGCGTTAAACAAACGACTGAGAAACAGGAAGTTAGGAACTTTATCACTCGGCATTTATAAGTGAAAATTTCCCGAACAAGATGTTAATGCCTGTTTTCCGGACTATATTCTGCAAAATAGGGGCTATTTTCCGGATTATATTCTGCAAAATAGGGATAAATTTACTTGACGGTATCCTCTTATTGATTATCTTATCTATATATTGAATCAAGAAAAGGAAATGATTATGATTAAACGATTTGTTACTTCTCGCATATTAAATAATTTGCATAAAGGAAAAGCAATTTTAATTATGGGAGCAAGGCAGAGTGGAAAGACAACATTATTAAAAGGTCTTTTCCCTGATCAGCAGGATGTTTTATATTTGAATTGTGACGATTTGGAAGACCGTAATCTATTGGCTGCGGAGACAATAAGCTCAATGAAACAATTTGCCGGGAAAAGCAAATATATCCTTATAGATGAAGCTCAAAGGGTTCAGAATATTGGCTTAAAGTTAAAACTCTTAGTGGATAATTTTCCGGAAGTGCAGATAATT
>JAKQEP010000135.1 GCA_029556475.1 Candidatus Atribacteria bacterium | reverse complement strand
TTATCTAATTCTCCATATTCTCTTATGGCTTTTAGAATATCATCGGTCTGTGTTTTACTTACTACCGTTAATATTATTTCTTTTTCTGGCTCTATAGGGATTCCTAGTATTTTCTGATGTTCGTGGATTCCAGTGCCCCTCCCAAAAACAACAGTTCCTCCCTTCGCACCTGCTTTAATTGAAGCCTGAATTATCAGTTCTGAGCATCCTTTTTTGACGATAGTCACTATAAGGTCGCACCCTTTATGTTCCTCATCCATTTTTTAACCTCCTTTATAACGAATTATTAATCCAAATATCATTAATGGTATTATTGGGGCCAACGCTATTAGAGAAATAAGGCCAAACCCATCTATTAATGGATTCCTTCCTTCCATAGCAGAAGCTGCACCCAAAGACATAGCCATCAAAAAAGTAACTGCCATAGGGCCAGTCACAACACCTCCAGAATCAAAGGCAATGGCTATGTACTGCTTATCTGAAACTAATGTTAGTAAGATCACAATACTGTAACCTATCAAAATTATAGTAATAAGGGCTACACCATAAACAAGTTTTGCCATAGCTAGGGATACAAAAAAAGCTACGCTAAATGATAATATTTTTTTTACCAGATTCCTTCCTAGAAAACCGTTAGAAGCTTTTTCAATTTCATTACAAATTATTATTACTCCGGGGTCCGCATAAGTAACTAAAAATCCCATTATAAATCCTAAAGGTATCAACAACCAGTTAGATTGAAGATTACCAAAATACACGCCTATAATATTTCCTGCAGGGAGAAAAGCAATATCTATACCTTGAAAAAAAAGGATCATTCCACCAAAGGTCAGAAAGATACCCTTAAGGAGATTTATTGTATACTGCTTTGGTAGCTTAAGTAAGTATTTCTGAAATATTAAAAATAATACCGATAGGGGTAATAATACAAAAACTACTTCAATTATAATTTCTTTAAGATTTTCAATATATTCTATCAAGCGTATAATACCCCCAACATCATTATACTTATGACAGGTCCCATT
>JAKQEP010000120.1 GCA_029556475.1 Candidatus Atribacteria bacterium | reverse complement strand
TCATGGCGGAGGGGAACCACCTGTTCCCATCCCGAACACAGAAGTTAAGCCCTCCAGCGCCGATGGTACTGCAGGTTTACCTGTGGGAGAGTAGGACACTGCCGGGAATTTTTTATTGGAGGGAGAATGGAAAAAGATAAAAAAACAAAAACAGAGTTGTTACCGGTAAAAGTAACTAAATTAATCAACTGGATAAAGAAGAAAGTTAGGACTGCTGGGAAAAAAGGTGTCATTTTTGGTTTAAGCGGGGGATTGGATTCAGCAGTGCTTGCAGTTTTGTGTAAAAGAGCTTTTCCTGATAACACCACGGCTTTAATATTGCCCTGTGAAAGTATAGAAAATGACCTCATAGATGCTATGCAAATTACCAACAAATACCACATCGATTACCAACAATTTGACCTTACCCCATTATATAGACAAATAATATCAATTACCAACACCCAAAACTTTAATAATAAGATGGCCAAAGCTAATATTAAGCCAAGATTGAGAATGATAATGCTTTACTATTTTGCCAGTATTCATGACTATTTAGTGGTAGGAGCAAGTAATAAAAGTGAGATATCTATCGGGTATTTTACTAAATATGGAGATGGAGGTGTTGATATATTACCATTGGGAAATATTGTAAAAAGTGAGATATTTGAGATAGCTCGATTTTTAGAAATTCCGGAAAATATAATTTCCAAACCCCCTTCTGCCGGTTTATGGGAAAATCAGACCGATGAACAAGAGATGGGTTTTAGCTATGAACAACTGGATACCTTTCTAAAATATGGGACATTAAAAAATAAAAATATAGAAAGAGTCATTTTAGCAATGAATCGCTTAAGTACTCATAAACGGAAAAGGCCTCCTGCTCCAGAAATATAAACCGGAAAATGGATACTCAGAATAAGAGTAATTAAGGAAATAAAATCATATCATATATCATACTTGCATGTTTTCGTTTACTGGTATAATTCATTCAATAATTGAAACGGTTTTTTTATTATGCTAAAATAAGAAAAAGGTTAAAGGGGATTTTCTTATGTCAGGACATTCAAAGTGGAGTACCATTAAAAGAAAAAAAGGTAAAGCTGATGCTGAAAGGGGTAAATTATTTGGTAAAATAATCCGACTTATTTCTATTGCAGCCCGCCACGGTTCTGATCCGGAAACGAATGCCGATTTACGTAATGCAATACAATTAGCCAGAGAAAATAATATGCCTAGTGAAAACATTGAACGAGCAATTAAAAAAGGGACTGGTGAACTGGAAGGTGTGTCATATGAAGAAGTTATTTATGAAGGGTATGGTCCTGGAGGTGTGGCAGTACTTGTGGAGGTAGTGACTGATAATCGCAATAGAACAGTATCCGAAATTAGAAGGATTTTTTCCAGAAATGGTGGGAATCTTGGCTCTACAGGTTGCGTAGCCTGGATTTTTTCAAAGATGGCTTATTTTTCATTTGACAGAGAGAAGATATGCCAGGATAAGATACTTGATCTGGCTTTAACAGTAGAGGTTGATGATATTGAAATAGATGACAAAAATATTGAGGTTAACCTGCCTACATCGGAATTTGAAAAGTTTAAAAAATTATTGGAAGATAACCAGGTAGAATACACCTTAGCGGAGATTACCATGATTCCCCAATCTACGGTAGAATTGGATGGGAAAAGAGCTGAACAGATGTTAAATTTAATGGAACAGTTAGAAGACCATGATGATGTTCAGCATGTCTATGCCAATTTTAATATTGATGATAAAATAATGGAAGAACTCACAGCTGGATAGAGGAATAATTTTGATTATTTTAGGTATTGATCCAGGTCTTAATCATACCGGTTACGGATTAGTGGGATTAGAAAAAGATAGAATAAGAGCCCTAGATTATGGTTGTATTGTAAATAGTGTAAGTGAAACCTTCACAGAGAAGATAAAAAAAATACACTTAGAGATAGATAGTCTGATTAAAACTTATTCTCCTCATGAAATAGTTCTTGAGGAGATATTTTTTAGCAAAAACATCAGAAGTGCATTAAATGTGGGAAAGGTTGTAGGAGTAGTTTCCTTAACTGCTACCCTGTTAGGAATTGATTTTTTTGTCTATACACCACTACAGATAAAACTATCTGTAGTGGGATATGGTAGAGCCAGTAAACTTCAGGTACAGGAAATGGTTAAAATATTGTTAAACCTGCCAGAAAAGCCTGATTCTGATCATGCAGCAGATGCCCTCGCGGTAGCTATCTGTCACATTCACAACATACATTCTTATTAAAGACTTAAAGGCAGATTGAATTCCCGACAAAGAAGATTTTAATAAAAAGAGATTTCAGGATTGAAGGGCTTATTTATCTCGATTAATGGGAAGGATAGAGATTATGATATCTTTTTTAACTGGAAAGTTAGAGTCAATAGAACCTGGAACCCTTACTATTAATGTAAACGGAGTAGGTTACTTAGTCTATGTTCCCATAAGTGATAAGTTTGATATTAATGAATATCAACAGACTGTTTACACCTATTTATATATAAGAGAAGACCGCATGGTATTATATGGTTTTGTGAGTAAGGATGAACGTGATTTTTTTAAACTACTGATTGATACTCCCGGAATTGGGCCCAAGATAGCCTTGAATATAATCTCTGATATGGGTTCGGAGCGTTTTCAAATTGCGGTACTGTCAGAAAATCTGAGTATTATAAGTAGTATACCAGGTATTGGGCTTAAAATGGCAAAAAAAATTGTTCTAGAACTGAAAGAAAAATTTAAAATGTTCAAAGTCGATCAGGAAATAATCGCTCAAGAGGAGAAGAAAGATTTTATTAAGGAAGGAATAGAGGCTTTGAAAGGTTTGGGTTATTCCGAGAGAGAAGCAAAACAAAAGATTTTGAGCACTATGAAAAATATCTCAGACCAGAATTTTACAAAATTAGAGGATTTAATAAAAGAGGCTCTGAAAAAGTAAGATAATCATTTTGAAATAAATTGAGATAGAAGAATCAAGTTATGAAGGAAAAAGAAGATTTAATTGAAAAAGATTTAAAAACGGAAAGTTTAGATTCTGAAACGGATTTAAGACCACAGAAAATGCTCTATTTTATTGGCCAGCAAAATGTGAAAAATAATCTTTCTATTTATATTAAAGCTGCTCTAAAACGGAATGAACCAATGGACCATATTTTATTATATGGTCCTCCAGGATTAGGCAAAACAACTCTGGCAAATATTATTGCCAGAGAGATGGGTGTTAATATTAAAATGACCTCCGGTCCGGTTATTGAAAGAGCAGGTGATTTAGCAGCTATTTTAACTAATTTAAAAGAAAAAGATGTTTTATTTATTGATGAGATTCATCGCCTTAACCGAGCTGTTGAAGAGATATTGTACCCGGCATTAGAAGATTTTGCTTTGGATATACTTATCGGTAAAGGGCCCAGTGCTCGTTCAATACGTATAGGTTTGTCTATGTTTACCTTGATAGGAGCTACTACCCGAACTGGCTTGATTACCTCCCCCTTGCGCAGTCGTTTTGGGGTGATATCCAGAATAGGATATTATAATGAAGAAGACCTTCATCAGATTATTGTCCGTTCAGCTTCAATTTTAGGTATTGAGATAGAAGAATCAGCATCAAGGGAAATTGCTAAGCGTTCCAGGGGAACCCCGCGAATAGCCAACCGATTATTAAAAAGAGTTCGGGATTATGCTCAGATCGAGGGAAAGGGAGTTATAAGTGATGAAATAGCTTTTTTTGCTTTAAAAAATATGGGAATTGACGAACAGGGTCTCTGCGAAATAGATAAACGCTTACTGCTGACTATTATGGATAAATTTAAGGGTGGTCCCGTTGGACTGGGAACCCTGGCAGCCTCCCTGAATGAAGATAAGGATACTATATGCGATGTACATGAACCATATCTTCTGCAAAAAGGTTTTTTAACCAGGACTCCCCAAGGGAGAAAAGCGACCGAAATTGCTTATAATTATTTTCGGCAGAATAAATTCAGGTTGACTGGAGAAGATAATTCAACATTATTCTAAAGGAGCTTTTTAAAGAGATGGAAGGTCCGAGTGCTTTTGGTAAAATTCTTATTATAATTGGAATAATGATATTGGCTGCCGGGTTAATTATTTTATTACTGGATAAATTGCCTTCCTTTTCTTTCCGCTTACCTGGCGATATTTTAATAAGGAGAAAAAATTTTGTTTTTTATTTTCCTCTGGGATTATGTATTTTGATTAGTGCTATTTTAACACTTCTTTTGAGAATTTTTAAATAGTATTATTATTCCGCTAACAAAAATTATATTAACCAAATGGAGCAGATTTAATGAAACAATCGATGAACTATACTCAAAATAATAAAAATTCCTGGCTTCTACAACAATTAAAAAATATTTTTATAGTGATGATTATCCTTTTAATGTCCAAACTGAACACTATGGCACAGGTACCAATATTAAGAGTAGGAATCTTCTTAGATTATAAAGAGATTAGCTTAAAGGGTGATAAGGGATTAAAGATATTTGAACTTTCTACTGGAGAGAATTTAGTGATACAAAGGGACAATCAGGTGTTTAAAATTACTGCTGCACCAGAAGGGATAAAAATCAACAACCAAATCTTTAAGACAAGTAAGGGCATTAAGGCAATTCCTATTGGTGATGGATTCCTTCAGGTACAGGATAAAAAATATAGAGGGGATATTGAAATAAATGTAAATAAATCTCTCCTGAAGGTCATTAACATAATTGAGATTGAAAAATATCTCTATGGAGTTTTAAAGAAAGAAATATCACCGGAATGGCCTGCCGAAGTTCTAAAAGCTCAGGCTATTGCTGCCAGGACCTTTGCCCTCTCCAATATGAATAAATATATAAATCAGGGATATAATATCTGTGCTACAACCAGCAGTCAGGAATATGGTGGTATTTCTTGTGAACATCCCGCTACCAGTAAAGCAATAAATGATACCAGAGGCATTGTTGCCACTTATGAGGGGCAGCCTATCAATGCTGTCTACCATTCTGATAGCGGAGGCTGTACGGAAAATTGTGAAGATGTATGGGGTGGCTATGTCCCCTATTTAAGAAGTGTTTCCTCAGAGTATGAAGCAATTGTATCACCGCCTAATCATCACTGGAGTTACTCTTTGACAGAAGAGGAGTTGTTAACAAAATTAGCGAGTAATGGCTTTCAACTAAATAGTATTGAGAATGTTGGTATTGGTGAAAAAACAGAATCTGGCAGAGTAAAATTAATCAATGTTATAGGAGATAATGGAAAGCAGATTTCATTTAAAACTAATGATTTTAGACTGCTCATCGGACCAAGTTTAATCAGAAGCTCACTATTTACTATGGAAAGCGAAGGAGGTAGCTGGATAGAAGAGGAGCAAGAAGAGGATTGTATTATAGAGGAACCGGCCAAAGAGGAGCCCCACCCCCAAAAAACTGTGAGTGATATTCTTAAGGAAGATAGGGACTTTACCATTACAGAACTGATTGCCTTATTAAATCGATCTAAAGAATTACCGGAACCAAAAGTGATTGCAAAAGCAAAAATTATGGAAAGAAGAAAAAACTCCGATGGTTTAATAATTGTATTTAAGGGCAAAGGTAGTGGACATGGTGTTGGACTTTCTCAATGGGGAGCCTATGGGATGGATACCCGGGGATTCAAGTATGATGAAATCTTAAAGTATTATTATAAAGGAATTAAACTGAACAAGATATATTAAAATAATTTCCTTGAGGTTTACAATGGATATCACTCTATTTGACTATCAACTGCCACCTCATTATATAGCTCAAGAACCATTTGAGAGGAGAGAGCAGAGCAGACTAATGGTTCTTGACAGAAGAAATGAGACGATAAAACATAAGAAATTCTTTCAAATTATTGAATACCTTAACCCCGGTGACCTTCTTGTTTTAAATGATAGCAAAGTTATACCAGCTCGTTTGATGGGCTATAAGAAAGCAACCGGTGGTAAAATTGAAACTCTGCTTATTAATCATAAGCCAGATGGTTGCTGGCAAGCTCTCTTAAAACCTGGTAGAAAAGCTTCCCCCGGTACTGAAATAATTTTCTCAGACCAGTTATCAGCTATAGTGCTCAGCAAGGATGAGGAGCAGGGGGTTTTTCTTCTTAGAATGAAGTCAGAGAAAAATATTCAGGAAATCCTGCATAAAATTGGTATGGTCCCAACTCCGCCCTATATCAAGAAAAAGCTTACCAACCCGAATAGCTATCAGACTGTTTATGCTAAAAATGAGGGTTCTATTGCTGCGCCAACTGCCGGTATCCATTTTACCGAAGAGTTATTGACTGAAATTCAGAAAAAAGGAATTGCTATAATTTACTTGACTTTACATATTGGAAGAGGAACTTTTGAATTAATAAAAGTTTTTCAGATAGAAGAGCACAGAATGAAAGAAGAGCTCTATACCATAAGTTCTGAAAATGCTGAGATTATCAATCGGGCTGTGTTGGAAAAACGAAAGATTATTGGAGTTGGAACATCTGTAACCCGTGCTTTGGAATCTTCTTTTATCAATGACAGAGTCTGTCAGGGCACACGCTGGACTGATTTGTTTATTTATCCGGGCTATCATTTTAAAGTAATAAATGCCTTAATTACTAATTTTCATTTACCGCGGTCAACTCCCCTTATGTTAGCTTCGGCATTTGCCGGGAAAGAATTGCTTTTTCAAGCATATTATGAGGCTATCAGAGAGGGCTATCGGTTTTATAGTTTTGGAGATGCTATGTTTATTATGTGATTGTAGTCAGATAGCAGATATTTAATATAGTTTTCTGGATGCACTGAATTATCCTTAATGTTTAAGAATCGAAAATAAGATAGTGAAGTTTGAAGTTATGCTAATAAAAGAAAGATAAAATGCCAATCGAATTTAAGATTACCAAAGAAATCAATAAAATAAATAATAGAGCAAGGCTGGGGTTGATTAAAACAGCTCATGGTTTAGTGGAAACCCCGGTATTTATGCCGGTAGGAACCCAGGCTACTATCAAGGGAATTCTGCCCAAGGAAATAGATGCACTGGGCTTCCCGATAATACTCAGCAATGCTTATCACCTCTTTTTAAGACCAGGATATCAGCTTATAAGTCAATGTGGTGGATTACACAAGTTTATGGGTTGGAATAGAGCGATTTTGACTGACAGTGGAGGTTTTCAGGTATTTAGTTTGGGAAAAATAAATAAGATCAATAATGATGGAGTTACCTTTCAGTCCTATATTGACGGTTCAAGTCATTTTATTAATCCAGAGAAGGCAATGGAGATACAAATGGCTTTAGGTTCAGATATCGCTATGGTTTTTGATCAATGTGTACCCTATCCTTCTAACAGGTATGAAACACTATTAGCTGCAGAGCGAACCTATGAATGGGCAAAAGAATGCCTGAAATACCACAACAAAAAAGAGCAGGCGTTATTTGCCATCATTCAGGGTGGTCTTTTTCATGATATCCGAAAAGAAAACACTTTAAAACTAATTGAACTGGATTTTCCTGGTTATGCCTTAGGCGGATTGAGTGTAGGAGAACCAAAACCTTTAATGAATGAAATGTTAGACTATATAGTTCCTTTACTGCCAGCAGATAAGCCAAGATACCTGATGGGAGTGGGAGCTCCTGAATCAATTATTGAAGGGGTAATGAGAGGGATAGATATGTTTGATTGTGTATTACCCACCAGAAATGGGAGGAATGGATGCCTCTTTACTCATAATGGGAAAATATCAATTACCAATGCCAGGTATAAGGAAGAACTAAGGCCAATTGATCAAAAATGTCATTGTTATACCTGCCAGAATTTTAGCTGCGCCTATTTACGACATCTCTATCTGGCTAAAGAAATGCTGGGGCCAATTTTAGGTACAATTCATAATTTATACTTCATGAAAAAATTGATGGAAGATATAAGGAGGGCTATTTTAGAAGACAGGTTAGAATCGTTTAAGGAAGAATTTTATAAATATTATTTAGTTGAAGAGGAAACAACTTAAAATATTTGAAAAATATGGATTAATTGGTTATAATTTTAGGGAATTACAAAAGGAAAGGTATGGGTTAAATATATGACTCAAAGCATTACGCAATTTTTACCTTTAATAATTATCTTTGCTATTTTTTATTTTATGCTTATTCGCCCTCAACAGCAAAGGCAGAAAAAACACAAAGACATGCTAGATAGCCTAAAAGTAGGTGATAGGGTAATTACTATTGGCGGAATATTTGGTATTATCAGAGAAATTAAGGGAGATGTATTTACCTTAGAAATCTCGAAAGACATTAGAATTAATACCACTAAAAGTGCTATTGGTTCCAAAAGAGACAACTAAAGACCCGGTTAAAAGCGAAAGGGAAAACTAAAGGGCAGGTTTTGAACCTGCCTTTCTTCTTATTTATTTTATTTATTAAGAATGATAAAGCTAAATAGATTGACAGTAGAATTTATTTAATAATATAATCATATGGTTTTTAATTTATCTGCTTTACTTCTTTTGTTTTAAAATTTAAATTCCTGGTAACAACATCTATAAAAAATGTTTAACAATAAAAAATGTAAAACAAATAAATTATAAAAAACGATGATTAAGATATTATTCGTCAAGAACAGAGTAAAGGAAAGATCGAAATTTGAGAACGATACTTAAATTTGGAAATCAATAATTGGAGGGGGTAGTAACCCTCTTATATTCAGAGGAGTAATAATATGAAGCAGTTAAAAATATTTAGATTAGCCCTTGTTATTATAGTTATTGTAATAGCTCTTTATTATGTCTTTCCCTTGGATAAGAATATAAATCTGGGTCTGGACTTGCAAGGTGGTTCACATATTGTTTTAGAATGTATTGATTCACCTAATGCACCGGTGGATAGTGATGCTGTGAACCGGGTGATTGAAATCATATCTAATAGAATCAACCCCGAAGGAGTGAAAGAACCGGTTATACAACGCCAGGGAGATAGAAGAATATTGGTGCAGTTACCGGGGATGGACGATCCTCAGGAGGCGGAAAGTCTCATTGGAAAGACCGCTTTGTTGGAATTTAAAGACCAGAATGGCGAAACGTTATTGACCGGGGCTTATTTAAAAAATGCTAAAACTTCTTTTGATCGTTTTGGCAGGCCTAACGTTATTCTGGAATTTGATGAGGAGGGAGCAAAACTATTTGAACAGGCAACGACTAAGAATGTAGGAAAAATTCTGGCAATTACTTTAGATGGTCAGGAAATATCCTCACCGGTGGTACAGGAGCCAATTCCTAGCGGAGAAGCCTCTATTGTGGGGCAGTTTACTGTAGAGGAAGCACAAAGATTAGCCCTGCTGTTAAGAAGCGGTGCCCTTCCGGTAGAGGTTAAAATATTAGAAAATCGTTCTATCGGACCCACTCTGGGCAGAGATTCCATTAATCGCAGCTTAAAAGCAGGTCTGGTTGGATTAGCTTTGATACTCATTTTTATGATAGCTATTTATAAATGGTTTGGGCTGGTTGCAGATTTGGCATTATTAGTATGCATGCTTTTAATAATGGGAGGTCTTGCTATATTAAATGCAACACTAACTTTACCCGGAATAGCGGGTATTATACTTACCATAGGAATGGCTGTTGATGCCAATATCTTAATCTTTGAAAGAATTAAGGAAGAATTGAAAATGGATAAAACCTTTAGAGCATCCATTGAAGCTGGATTTTCCAAAGCATTTGTAGCAATTTTTGATGCCAATGTTACCACTTTAATTGCAGCTGTTGCCCTGCTTTATTTCGGTAGCGGTCCTATCAGGGGATTTGCTGTGACTTTAAGTATTGGTATTGTGGTTAGCATGTTTACCGCTCTGGTGGTTACTAAATTGATATTAGAATTATTAGGACAGCGCTTGACCAAGAGGGCGTTGGTTTAACATTTTATTGGAGGATTATGATGAACATTCTTAGTAATACAGATATTAAATTTGTTTCAAAAAGAAAATTGTTTTATATAATTACTGGTATAGCAATCCTGATAGGCATATTCTCTCTATTGTTTCAAGGATTTAATTTTAGTATTGATTTTGCTGGAGGCACATTAATCCAATTAGCGTTTAAGGAAGGGAATGTATCTGTTGCCGAAATTAGAGATGTGTTAAGAGAGATAAATTTAGCAGGCAGTACTATTCAATCATTATCCAATAATGAGTTTATAATAAGAACTGCCCAGGTTGAGCTTCAGGAAAGACAGAACATATTAAAAACAATTGAAGATAGGTTAGGTTCTTTTGAGATATTGAGAGTAGAAACAGTTGGACCGGTAATTGGTCAATCTTTAAAACAGCTGGCCAGTCTTGCTGTTATTTTTGCTTTTATTGGTATGATAGTTTATATTACCATAAGATTTCAGTTTAAGTATGCCATTGCTTCTATTATAGGATTGGCAGTTGCTGTTTTGATTGTCTTAGGAATCCTATCTATATTGCAAAAGGAAATAAGTATTCCCATTATAGCCGCTATCCTGACTATTGTTGGTTATTCCATAAACAATACTATTGTAATATTTGACAGGCTGAGAGAAAATTTAAAGACAAAGATGCGTTTGCCTCTGGAAGAAGTCATTGATTTAAGTATAAATCAATCATTAAGCAGGACTATCAATACCTCACTAACTACTTTATTACCGGTTCTGGCTCTCTATTTTTTTGGTGGCACACTATCCGATTTTGCCTTTGTACTGTTAGTAGGCATCACTGTAGGAACTTATTCTTCAATCTTTATCGCAGGTCCTATACTTATGGAGTTTAATAAAAAAGGAGAATATCAGATAAGAAGATTCCTACCAGTACTCAAAAAGTTGTAGAGCCAAAGCCTAAGGTTAGCCCAAGCAAGGTCAGCCCAAGGTTGTTAAAAAAGTGAAGAGTAAAAAGAAGAAATAAATTTAATATAATAAATCATATTAACTGACCAGCTCTGTTATCAGGAGGATAAAACCGAATGGATTTAAGGAATGTAATAAGAAATATACCGGATTTTCCAGTTAAAGGGATACAGTTTAAGGATATCACCACCTTGCTTAAGGATAAGGATGCTTACCGTTATACCATCGATCTGCTTACTGAACATTGTAAAAATCTTAAAATTGATTTTATTGCCGGTATTGAAGCAAGAGGCTTTATTATTGGAGCTCCAGTGGCTTATAATTTAAAAGTAGGTTTTATTCCTATTCGCAAAGAAGGAAGGCTACCATATCAGGTTGAGAAAATCACTTACCAGTTAGAATACGGGGAGAGCATATTAGAGATACATAAGGATGCATTTCAAAAGGGAAATCGTGTTATGGTTATAGATGATTTACTGGCAACCGGTGGGACAACCCTGGCCGTTTTTAAGCTTATTGAAAAATTACAGGGCAAAGTGGTTGGGGCTGATTTTATCATTGAATTAGAAATGCTAAAAGGACGAGAGAAATTAAAAGGATATGAAATATATTCTTTAATAAAGTATAATATATAAAGTGTAACAAATATAACAAATAATTGGTTTTTCCACCTTTATCATCATCAAAACATTTCATTAGATATATCAATAAGTTGAAAATATTTGAAAATATCCCATCCATTATTTTGTAATACTAAAATAGATTAATGTACTAGTTATTCTATTGAGTAAAGAGGAATTCAAAATAGATAAATCCGTTACCATCGAAACATTAATTAATAAAATAAAATCTTACAATCCGGAAGTAGATACTGATTTTCTTTGGAAAGCATATAACTTTTCACAGCAAGCCCACCAAAATCAGAAGAGGTATTCCGGTCTGCCCTATTTATCCCACCCCTTAGAGGTAGCAGATATACTGGCAGATTTAAGTATGGATACCATCACCATTGTTGCAGCTTTACTGCATGACGTGGTAGAGGATACTCAGGTAAAGTTAGAAGAAATAAATAATATTTTTGGTGAAGAAGTAGCAATGTTAGTTAATGGGGTAACCAAGCTTAGTAAGATTTCTTTCCGGACCCAAGAGGAAAGGCAGGCAGAAAGTTTTAGAAAAATGTTTCTTGCTATTGCTGAAGATATCAGAGTTATTTTAATCAAATTAGCAGACAGACTGAATAATATGAGTACTTTAAAGTTTATGCCTGCTGCTAAACGTTTAAAAAAAGCCCGTGAAACACTGGATATTTATATTCCAATTGCCAATAGGCTTGGATTGTACCGGGTAAAATGGGAATTAGAAGATTACTCACTTCTCAATTTAGATCCCA
The DNA here is from genome assembly GCA_029556475.1 of Candidatus Atribacteria bacterium. Taxonomy (GTDB): domain Bacteria; phylum Atribacterota; class Phoenicimicrobiia; order Phoenicimicrobiales; family Stramentimicrobiaceae; genus Stramentimicrobium. Next base: position 15,845 of record JAKQEP010000120.1, on the reverse strand, counting down.
AAAAATATGGGGAACTGGCTAAAACTGTTGCTAGAAGCAGGGCTGAAAGAGAGCAATATATTCAATATATTGAAAAAAAGATAGAAGAAGAGTTACAAAAATTTGGTATTAAAGCCAGAATACAGGGTAGACCAAAAAATATTTACAGCATTTATAAAAAGATGAAGGACCAGGATAAAGATTTTTTTCAGATTTATGATTTAATGGCTATTAGAATTATATGTAACACCATCACTGATTGCTATGCCTCTTTGGGATTTCTTCACTCTATCTGGAAACCGGTCCCGGGTAGATTTAAGGACTATATTGCTATGCCAAAATCAAATATGTATCAATCACTACATACTACTGTTATAACTTCTGAAGGCGAACTACTGGAAGTACAGATTAGAACTGAAGAAATGCATCGGACAGCAGAATATGGAATTGCAGCACACTGGAAATATAAAGGAAAAGAAGATTTGTTAAAGGACAGTAAATTTGAGGAAAGGCTGACTTGGCTAAGGCAAATCCTCGATTGGCAAAAAGAATTAAAAGACCCACGGGAATTTATGGAAAACCTAAAAATTGACCTCTTACAATATGAGGTGTATACCTTTACTCCTAAAGGTGATGTAAAAATCCTACCACTTGGTTCCACCCCTATAGATTTTGCCTATGCCATTCATACTGAAATTGGTCATCATTGTGTGGGGGCAAAAATAAACAATAAAATAGTACCGCTTAATCACGAATTACAAAGCGGTGATATAGTGGGCATAATAACATCGAAAACATCTACAGGACCCAGTAGAGACTGGTTAAAATTTGTTAAAACCTCTGGTGCAAAAACCAGAATTAAATCCTGGTTCAAGAAAGAATTCCGGGCAGAAAATATAGAAAAAGGTAAGACCCTGGTATTAAAAGAACTAGAAAAATTTAAAGTTTCCTGGAATATTGAATTTGACCGGAAACTTGCCGATATATGTCAGAAAATGGGTTATACCGATTCTGATTCTCTGTATGAGGCGATTGGATATAAAAAATTAAACCCGGTTCAATTGATTAATAAGCTTATCCCTCAGGAGAAAAAGCAGGAAACCCAGGTTAAAGAGGAGATAGTTAAAGAAAAGAAGGTCGATAAGGGGATAAAGATCGAAGGAGTGGATAATATTTTAATACGTTTTGCCAAGTGTTGTTATCCCGTTCCCGGTGATGATATCATCGGTTATATTACCAGAGGAAGAGGGGTTACCATTCATCGGGCTGAATGTCCTAATCTAAAAAATTTTTCTCAGGAAGAAGAAAGATTTATCAAAGTTGATTGGCATGATACTGAAGATAATTCTTTCCCTGTTAATATTAAAATAATATCTACTGATAGAAAGAGTTTAATCTCTGATATATCAATGGTTCTTTCTAATCATAAAGCAGGAATTAAATATATTAAGGGTGTTGCCAATAAAAACAATGTGGCTATAATTAATTTAACTATTGCGGTAAACACGCTGGACCATTTAAAGGAGATTATGGCTCGTCTGAGGAGTCTTAAAGCTGTGAAAGAAGTTATAAGAATGGAAGGAGATTGAAAGGAGTAGATTATGAAGGCAGTAATCCAGAGGGTAAGCAGGGCTTCAGTAAGGATGGAAGGAAGAGAGATTGCCCGAATTGGTGAGGGAATACTGGTTTTATTGGGAGTAAAACAAGAGGACACTAAAAGAGAAGCCGAATTACTGGCCAAAAAAACAGCAAACTTACGTATCTTTAATGACGAACAGGAGAAGATGAACTTATCTTTGTTAGATATAAAGGGTGAAGCTTTAGTAGTATCACAATTTACCCTTTATGGGAATTGCAAGAAAGGCAGAAGACCCAGTTTCATAGATGCTGCTTTACCAGAAAAAGCTGATTTACTTTATCGGAACTATGTGCAATACTTAAAAGATTACCATATTACTGTTCAAACGGGCCAATTTCAAGCTATGATGCAGGTTGAATTAGTCAATGAAGGACCGGTTACTATTATTCTGGATAGTGCTGAGCTGTAAAGTATTAAATAATTTAGGGATAGATTATGAACAAAGATAATAAAAATATTTATTTAAAGAAAATCATTATGGGACCACTGGCTACTAATTGTTATCTTCTTAGTTGTAAAGAAACTAAAGAGGCAGTTGTTATTGATCCTGCAGAAGAAAGTGACGTTCTTTTACAGTTAATAGATGGAAATGGACTCCTTCTTAAATATATTATTAATACACATGGCCATGGCGACCATATTGGGGGTAACAAAATACTTAAAGAAAAATATTCAGCAAAACTATTAATACATAAATTAGATGAAAAAATGCTGATAGAACCTAAAAAGAATTTTTCATTTTATACGGGAATACCTCTTAAATCCCCTCTGCCTGATGAATATCTGCAAGATGGAATGGTTTTAGAAGTGGGAACCCTGCGACTTTTTATTATACATACACCCGGACATTCACCCGGAGGTGTCTCTATCAAAGTGGATGATATGATTTTTACAGGGGATACTTTATTTAGAGAGAGCATAGGCCGTACAGACTTTCCGGGAGGCTCTATGCCTGATTTAATGAACTCTATCAAAGAAAAGTTATTTATTTTTGATGGTTCCTGTGAAGTTTTGCCCGGCCATGGACCTGCTACAACTTTGATACATGAATTACAGAATAATCCATGGTTAAAATTGAAATAGTGTAAGTTCAATATATTTTAAAGGTGGAGGAAATTATGCTGTCCTATGATATTAAGGATATTAGTTTAGCCGAATCCGGTTTGAGACGAATAAAATGGGCCCAAAGCCAAATGCCAGTACTGAAGAATATAAAAAAACGTTTTGAGGCTGAAATACCATTAAAGAATATAAAAATTGCTGCCTGTCTTCACGTAACTACTGAGACTGCAAATCTGATGATTGCTTTAAAGGCAGGTGGGGCTAATCCTGTTTTATGTGCTTCTAATCCGTTAAGTACACAGGATGATGTGGCTGCATCTTTAGTGCAGCATTATGAAATACCCGTTTTCGCTATAAGAGGAATTGATCAAAAAGGATATTATAACCATATCAGCAGAACCCTGGATTGTGAACCAAATATCACTATGGATGATGGAGCTGATCTGGTTACCATGGTACATAATAGAAGAAAAGAGTTGATTGATAATATTATTGGTGGTACGGAAGAAACTACCACCGGTGTTATTCGTTTAAGAAGTATGGAAAAGGAAGGCGTTTTACAATATCCCATTATTGCTGTAAATGATGCCCTAACCAAACACCTTTTTGATAACAGATATGGAACAGGTCAGAGTACTATCGATGGTTTATTTAGGGCGACTAATATCTTGTTAGCAGGTAAAATTATGGTAATATGTGGTTACGGTTGGTGTGGTAGAGGAATAGCCAATAGAGCCAGAGGAATGGGAGCCAGAGTGATTATTACTGAAATTGATCCGTTGAAAGCTCTTGAGGCGATTATGGACGGATTCCAAGTAAATAGTATGAAAGAAGCTGCCGAAATTGGTGACATATTTATAACTTCAACTGGGAATAAAAACGTTATTAGTAAGCACGATTTTTTAAAAATGAAAAATGGGGCCATTCTGGCTAATGCAGGCCATTTTAATGTAGAAATTGATATACCTGCATTACAAGAATTAGCGGTAAAAACAGAGGTTATGCGGGACGGTATAGTTTCATATATTTTAAAGGATGAAAAGCAATTATTTTTGTTATTTGAAGGCAGACTGTTAAATCTTGCAGCAGCTGAAGGTCACCCAGCCAGTGTTATGGATATGAGTTTTGCCAATCAATCATTGTCAATTGAGTATTTAAATAAGGAGAAAGGCTCCTTATCTAAAATGGTCTATTCTGTTCCTCAAGATATTGATAAAGAGGTTGCTTTTTTGAAGTTAAAAAGTATGGGGATTGAAATTGATGTACTTACTGACCAGCAAAAAAAGTATTTAAATAGCTGGCAGGAAGGTACTTAGAATATTTAATTCCTTATATAAGAATACAGAAAAAAATTAATCTATAAAAAAAATGACTGATAATAATTTTTGGGAATACCTGAAAGAAGGTTTTCTTAGCCTTATTTATCCACTTAATTGTGAAAATTGTAGCCGGCCAATTAGAGAGTCAAAAGGTTATAGCATTTGTGATGATTGTCTTCAGCAAATCAAATTTATTTATTTTCCATACTGTTATCAATGCGGGAAACCTTTTTCTCCCGAAGTAGATTTTGAGGCAAAGGCCCTGTGTGCTGATTGTCTTTATAGAGGACACCATTATTATTTTGTCAGATCACTTGCCTATTATGAGGGAGTATTAAGAAAATGTATACATTTACTTAAATTTAAAAAACAGGTAAAATTAGTTAAACCATTAGCTAATCTAATGATTAATTATCTCTCAAGAGATGAACTGATTAACATAAAAGAGATTGAATTAATAATACCGGTACCTTTGTTTAAGGATGATCATTTAAAAAGAGGTTTTAACCAGAGTGGTTTATTGGCAAAATATATTGCTGATTATTTTTCCATTCCCTTTTCTGAAGATTTATTAATAAAAATAAGAGCTAATTTGTCCCAGGTGGGTCTGTCCAGAATAGAGAGGAAAAAGAATGTGAAAAATGTCTATGCCATTAATTCATCTATGCTGCAAAAACAGCATAATATTTCAAGCCTTTTATTAATAGATGATATATTTACCACCGGTGCCAGCATTGAGGCCTGTTGTAAAGAATTAAAAAAAATTGGAATAGAAAAGCTGTATGTTTTTACATTAGCCAGAGGAGTGTGAAGGTCAATAATACTCCCTCCTTAGAGCTGTGGTTGAAAGTCGACGCCAGCCGCAGGCAAAACGATCCACGTAAGGTAACGATTATCAGTTGCTGAGCATGGTGCGGTTTTGGAGTAAGTCCTGCCTTATTATTAAAAAAAGATAAGAGAAGAGTAGTAGTGAAAAGATAGCGAACCTCTCAGCAGGCGAATGTGGGGGAAAAAACCAGGTCAGTCTAGGGAGGGAGTAAACATTCCAAAATGAAAATGAGTAATTACATCTTGAGAGTAATACAGTTAAAATAATTAATTATTGTTAAATAAGTAGGAAAAAACGCAGGTAAATGTTATAATATAATGATATAGGTCTACTTAACTTAAGGAGGAAAATAAATGAATTTAATCGTCAAAGGAAAACAAATTGAAGTAACTGATTCTGTTGATAATTATATAAGAAAGAAAATGAATAAATTAGAAAAATATTATGATCAGATTATTGAGGCTGTGGCCACTATTAGTATGGAGAAAAACAGGCATAAATTTGAAGTAACTCTACAGGCTAAAAAATCTATAATCAGGGCTGAAGAAGAAAGTGATAGTATTTTTAACTCCATAGACAGGGTAGTGGAAAGATTGGAAAGACAGATTATTAAATATAAAGAAAAACTATACAGCAAGTATGGTAATGAATACAATAAAGAAAAGGTAAGCGAAATACCGGCAGGAGAAGAAATTATTGTTGAAAATCCAGACGACCACAATAGAAAAATTGTTAGAATAAAAAGGTTTGTTATAAAACCAATGTCTCCAGAAGAAGCTGGTTTGCAGATGGAGTTATTGGGGCATAGTTTTTATGTTTTCAGTAATGAAGAGACTGCTCAATTAAATGTCATTTACAAAAGAAAAGATGGCGATTTTGGCTTGATAGAACCTGAAGTTTAAAAGTTAAAAAGGGAGAGCCTGATGATGAATAATATCCCTGTTAATGATTTTCGTAATTTTATTATTTCACCCCAGTTTGCCTCAAAAGTAAAGGATATTGAAAAATCAATAAATTCTTTGAATGGTGTATTGTTCTCAAAAATCAGTTTAGATAACAATAAGGAAATTAAGGAAATCCATATTATCACAAAGGATTCCTATAGTCCCAAAAAGATAAGCAGGGATATAGAGTCACTGTTGATGGCAAAATATAACATCGCAATAGATTATCGAAAAATTAGCATTGCCCAGGTAACAGAAGAAAAAACTTATTCACGAAGATTAAAATTTACAGATTTACTCATCACCTCTGAAGGAGATAACCTGCAGGTCGTAATTAAGCTTGAAAATAATAATAAAGTTTTTGAAGGCAAAATAAATTGTGTAAACTGGGAGAAAAACAGGGAATATGTTGTTACCAGAGCTACTCTGGAGGCGATTACTTCTTTTTTGAGTGGGAAGGTATTTTTTCAAGCAGAGGAAATCAAAAGAGTAAACCTTGATGATAAAGAGGTGGTATTGATTTCTATCAATTTAATCAATGCTCAAGGAAAGGAGAATTTAGTTGGAGCCGCCCTGATTGAAGATGATCCTCATCGTTCTTTAGTTAAAGCTATTTTACAGGCAGTTAACAGAAGGATACTGGTTAAATAATAGTCTTTATAATTAAATAATGATAAGAAGAGATAGGTCGGTGATTTCTTAGATAAAACCATTAAAAAGGAAATAATAAGTAGCAAAAGTCGTTCTAAACCCGAGCGAAGCGTAGCGGTTTTTGCTTGTTCTATTAGAACAAAGAAAAACCGTGGAGGTGCGACATGAAAATTAATAAAGCGAAACTAATCAGCTTTTTAATTAGTGTCATGGCCTTGCTACTGGCCGGTGGCGCGAGATTTAGATGGTAAATAACTAAGAGTCACCGACCTATTTTAAAGAATATTTGGGGAAAACTGCTTTGAACAATATAAAGCTGAAATTATATATTATATTAACTGCATTTTTATCAATATCTATCTTTATTTTTTTAATCCCTACACTTCCCGATATTTCAAATATTTGGATTTCAATTTTATTTATAATTACCATATCAGTATTAGCCGAATTTTTTCCAGTATCACTTCCAGTTGGTGGTGAAATAACAATTACATTCCCAATTGATTTTATGGTGATTATTGTTTATGGACCTGGTATGGCTATGATGATTTCAGTAATAAGTGTGCTAGGTTCTTTCTTAGGGAAAAGTAATAAGAATATCAAAAAAACTATTTTTAATGCATCTCAGTTTTCAATTTCTTCTGGTTTAGCAGGCATTTTATACCAATATTCTGGTGGAATGATTGGAACACAAAATTTAATTTCTTATATTGTGCCAGCTGTGTTATGTGCTTTAACCTATTGTTTAGTTAATTCAATTCTTGTGGCTATTGTTATTGCCTTAGATTCTGGAATGAGTCTTAGTAAAATATTCAGGATTAATATTAAAGAAGTTCTCCCCAGCTATTTAGCAGAAGCTCCTATGGGCTTTATTATGGCTATAATCTATGTACAGATTGGAATTTTAGGCATTCTTTTATTCTTCTTTCCACTTCTATTAGCCAGACAGTCCTTTGAGTTATATACCAGAATGCGGAAAATGTACTTAGATACGATTCGTACTCTGGCTGCCACCATCGATGCCAAAGATCCTTATACGCATGGCCATTCAGAAAGGGTTTCCCATCTGGCGGTACAGCTGGCCAAAGAATTAGATTTTGCAGACACTGAAATAGAATATCTTGAATATGCTGCTATCTTGCATGACATTGGTAAAATTGGAATAGAGGACCGTATATTAGGGAAGAAAGATAGATTGACAGAGCAAGAATACGAAAAAATAAAGGAACATCCAGTTATCGGTGCCAGTATAATTGAATCTATTGAATTCTTAAAAAAATGCTCTAAGATCGTTTTACATCACCATGAACGCTATGATGGTAAAGGATATCCTCATGGATTAAAGGGTGAGGAAATACCAAGGGCATCGCGATTGCTGGCTGTGGTAGATTCTTATGATGCCATGAATTCAGATCGTCCTTATCGTAAAAAATTATCAAAAGATGATATTTTAGAGGAATTAGAAAGGGAAGCAGGTAAACAATTTGATCCGGGTATGGTAAAAATTTTTATTTCTCTATTATTGAACGAAAAGAGGATAGATTAGTGTTATATATAATTGTTATTATTACAAGCATTATAATTGGTTTGTTGCGTGGTGGTGAGCTGGAGAAAATATTTAATATCTCAATTAAGGGTGTCTTGATTTTTGCTATTGCTCTTTTTTTAAGATTAGGAGTATGGGCTCTTGATTTAATTGGGATTTCTGTTGTTTCCATTTATAGTCCATATCTTATAATTATTTCTTATTTTTTATTGATCTATGTTTCAATTCGTAATTTAAAATTACCTGGCTTTAAATATATTATTCTTGGATTATTGCTCAATACTTTTGTCATTGTATTAAATGGGGGAAGTATGCCGGTATTAGTAAAAAAGGAGATTATTGAAAATATTAACCCGGCCAGTTTTTTGAAGGCAAAAAGCAGGGTAGTTCATTCATTGATGAATAATAATACTTTATTCGCCTTTTTAGGGGATGTTATTACAATGCCAAAACCATTTCCTGATACTTCCCTTATCAGTGTTGGTGATATTTTAATTTTAGTTGGTTTATTTGTCCTTATTCAAAAAACAATGATGAAGGAAGATAATCCAGCACAAGAAAATGAGAGTGTGGAATAAAAAAGAGAGGAAATTCTGGAAATGTTTAGTTTTGCTAGTAAGTTATTTGGTGATTCTAACCAAAGGGAATTAAATAGATTAAAACCGTTGATAGAAAGAATTAATGAGTTTGGTTTAAAAATAAAAAATTTGAAAGATATTGAGTTAAGGGAGAAAACAGAATACTTTAAAAACCTAATAGCTGGTGGAGTTTCTTTAGATGAAATACTGCCGGAGGCTTTCGCAGTTGTACGAGAAGCTGCCCTTAGAACAATAAATATGCGTCATTTTGATGTTCAATTAATTGGCGGGGTGGTATTGCATCAGGGTAAGATTGCTGAAATGGCTACCGGTGAAGGAAAGACTCTTGTGGCAACTTTGCCGGCTTATTTGAATGCTCTTTCCGGAAAGAGTGTTCACATTGTAACTGTAAATGATTATCTGGCTAAGAGAGACCGTTTTTGGATGGGCCCGATTTATGAATTTTTGGGACTGAAGGTAGGGCTAATTCAACATGATATGAATACCGAACAAAGGAAGGAGGCTTACCGGTCAGATGTAGTTTACGGGACAAATAATGAATTTGGATTTGATTATTTAAGAGATAATATGGTAATAAATCCTGAGGAAATAGTGCAGTACGAGCATGAATTTGCCATAATTGACGAAGTAGACAGTATTTTAATTGATGAAGCCAGAACCCCACTAATCATATCTGGACCCACCGAGGAATCAACCAGTAAGTATTTTCAAATAGATAAGTTAATTTACCAATTACAAGAAGAACGTGATTATAAGATTAATGAAAAAGAGAAAACTGCCTATTTGACTGAAGAGGGAGTAACCCGGATGGAAAGATTGCTGAAAGTTGATAACTTATATGCACAAAATAATTTACACTTACAGCACCACATTATTCAGGCTCTCAAAGCACATAAGTTATTTCGAAGAGATGTAGATTATGTGGTAAAAAATGGAGAAGTAATCATTGTAGATGAATTTACCGGGCGCCTTATGTTTGGTAGAAGGTATAGCGATGGTTTACATCAAGCCATTGAAGCTAAAGAAAACGTTGCTATTGCCCGTGAAAGCCAAACTCTTGCCACTATAACCTTTCAAAATTTCTTTAGATTGTATCGAAAATTAGCAGGAATGACCGGTACAGCAAAAACAGAGGAAAATGAGTTTATTGAAATATATAACCTTCCGGTTGTAGTAATACCTCCAAACAGAGATTTAATAAGACATAGCTTCCCGGATGTCATTTATAAAACGGAAAGGGAGAAATTTGTGGCAGCTGTGAACGAAATTAAAGAATTACATCAGCAAGGAAGACCGATATTAGTTGGCACAGTATCAATTGAGAAATCAGAAAAATTGAGTAAATTGTTAAATAAAGAGTATATAGAACACAATGTCTTGAATGCTAAAAATCATGAAAGAGAAGCAGAAATTGTTGCTGAGGCTGGCCAAAGAGGTAAAGTGACCATCTCTACCAATATGGCTGGCAGGGGTACTGATATTGTTTTAGGTGCTGGTGTGGCAGAAATGGGAGGATTGCACGTCATCGGTACTGAGCGGCATGAGAGCAGAAGGATAGATAACCAATTAAGAGGTAGATCTGGCAGACAGGGAGACCCTGGTTCTTCCCGTTTCTTTTTATCATTGGAGGATGACCTCTTACGCTTATTTGGTTCGGAACGTATTGCTGGTTTTATGGATAAATTGGGAGTAGAAGATGGCATACCTATTGAGCATACCTTTATAACTCGTTCTATAGAAGGGGCACAAAAAAGAGTTGAAGGAAGACATTTCGAAATCAGGAAACAATTATTAGAATTTGATAATGAAATGGAATTTCAGAGAAAAATTGTCTACGAACAGAGAAAAACTGTTTTATTGAGTAATGATATTAAAAACATTATCCTGGATATGGTGGAAGATACTGTGAGCAGTATGGTGCAACGATATACCAGTAAAGATGTATACCCTGAAGAATGGAATTTATTGGCATTGAAAGACCACTTTTATGAGACATTCGGAATGGCTCTTAATTTCGACAAAGATATTGTTAACTTAACTATTGAAATACTGCAGGAGGATTTATTAGAAAGAGCCAGAGAAGGTTATCAAATGAAAGAAAAAGAGCTCGGTCCTCCTTTAATGAGACAGATTGAGAAGATGATCTTGCTAAGAATAGTTGATAGAGAATGGAAAGATCACCTTAAAAGATTAGATGATTTAAAACAGGGAATTGGTTTAAGGGCATATGGGCAAAAAGATCCCTTAATTGAATATCATTTTGAAGCACATAATATGTTTCAAAATATGATTGAAAATATTAAAGAAGATGGAATAAAATTTATTTACAGAGTGAAGATACAACAAAAACCCCAGACCATAGAAAAAAGTCAAGAAACGGAAGTGCAGGCAGATTTATCAGGCAAGGGAGTAGTAAAAGGTGAACAACCAAAGAAAGCAATGGCGAAAGTTGCCCTATCAACTAAAAAAATTGGTAGAAATGATCCCTGTCCCTGCGGCAGTGGACTTAAATATAAGTATTGTTGTGGGAAGAATAAGTAAAGATATTAAGGTAATAAAATATTTTGGAGAAACTTACCTTTAATGAAGAAAGGAAATATAATTTTACAGGAGTGAGTAACCGATGATAGACATTGACAGTAATGAATTAAAATTAAGAATCAGCCTGTTGAGTCGCAAAATAAAAGAATTAGGAGAACATCTTTGAAGTAAATAAAAAGGGAAACCGAATAATAGAAATTTCTGAAAAGATGAATCATAATTCCTTCTGGCAGGATCAGACGCAAGCTAATCTGACAAGCAAAGAACTCAAAGAATTGAAAAATTTACTGGAAGAATATCAAAAAATAAAGGAACAAATAGAAGAATTAAATATTCTCTATGAGCTGAATAGTCAGGAGAATAATGATGAAACCTGGCAGGAAATTCTAATTAAGATAAATGGTTTAGAGGATGAAGTTAATAATCAAGAAAGGGGTCTGCTTTTTTCAGAGAAATATGATAAAAATAATGCGATAGTATCCATTCATTCCGGTGCTGGTGGTACCGAATCTCAGGATTGGACAGAAATGCTTCTCAGGATGTACCTCAGGTGGTCAGAAAAGAATGGGTTTAAATCAGAAATTGTAGATTTTATGTCCGGTGATGAAGCTGGAATAAAAAGCGTGACTTTTACAGTGAGTGGGAAAAATGCTTATGGTTTATTGAAATCAGAGAAGGGTATTCACCGTTTAGTACGTATCTCCCCCTTTGATGCCAATAAAAGGAGGCATACCTCTTTTGCTTCAGTTGAGGTAATACCGGAAATTGAGGAAGATATAAAGATCGATATTGCTGAGTCAGACTTAAGAATAGATACTTATCGAGCTACTGGAGCAGGGGGACAGCATGTAAATACTACCGATTCTGCGGTGCGCATAACGCATTTGCCTACCAGGATTGTAGTACAATGCCAGAATGAACGTTCTCAGCATAGCAACCGCTTAACAGCGATGAAAATATTGAAAGCCAGATTATTTGAATATTATCAGAGAAAAAAAGAGGAAGATCTGGTAAAAATTAGTGGAGACAAAAAGGATATTGCCTGGGGAAATCAAATCCGTTCTTATGTTTTTCAACCATACCAAATGGTCAAGGATCATAGAACTAAAGTAGAAAGTAGCAATATTCAACAGATAATGGATGGTGAAATACAAATTTTTATAGATGCTTACCTGAGGACATTACAGAAAAGTAAAAATTATTAAACTGTGATAATTAAATAGAGAAGGGAGTTTACTTGTTATGCTTGAAGATATGAAAATTAAAAATTTTTTAGATTTGCTTGCCTCAAAATCCCCAACACCAGGTGGAGGGAGTGTTGCTGCGCTAACCGGCGCTATGGGTGCTGCCTTACTTTCTATGGTTGGCAATCTAACAGTGGGAAAAGAGGAGTATAAAGACCTGGAAACTGATATCAAAGGATTGCTTAAAAAGAGTGAAAGCTTAAGAATAAACCTGGAACAACTTATAGAAAAAGATGTGGAAGTATTTAATCAATTTATGGCAATTATGAAATTGCCCAGGACAAATGAAGAAGAAAAAAAAGAAAGAAGCAAGAAAATACAAGTTGCTGTATTAGAGGCAGCTAAGGTACCATTAGAAGTTGCACGAAAAAGTAAAGAAGTAATAGATATTTGTCTGGAAATAGCCCGTAAGGGGAATAAGAATGCCATCAGTGATGTTGGAGTAGGTGTATTACTGGCAGAGGCTGCTTTCCATAGCGCTATAATCAATGTAAAAATTAATCTAAATATGATTAAGGATGAAAAAATAAAGAAAGAACTGGCTCAGGAAATAGAAAGTCTTAATAATCAAATAAAAGGTAAAAAGGGTAGAGTTTTAGAAGTTGTATTGCAAAGACTTTAAATGTTTTTAAGAAAAGAATTAAAAATAATAAATATACCAATTTTAAGTTCAATCGCTACTCCTGAAACAAATTAATAAAAATACTCCTTCCAGTGATATGAATGTGCTGGCATTGAACTTGATCAAGATTTAATCCACCTTTTTAAATATTATGGTATAATGCTAACACATTAGAATCTATAAATAAAGGTAAATCACTTTAATTATCAAGTAATAATTCTGTATTTAATACAATCAGGAACATATAATTTAAATTTGGAATTAAAATTTATTTACAATTAAATACTGTAAATAAATTTTAAAGATAAACATTAGATTAGATTAGAGTTAATTGCCTATTATTTATTAAAAACTACGAGAAAACCACATCTTTAACTGCTGTAGGGAATGGTAAAAGATTATAATGATCGAAAAACCATAACCGGATTTATTCTTTTTATAGATACATATCATATCTCAAACTACCAGAAATGTTCAAAATAAGGTTATTCATATAACTTTGTTAGAAATTACTATTTTCAAAGTTACACTATTTTCAGGAATTACTACAATAGATGTCTTTAAAGAAACTTAAAATTACTACTAGCATATACAGAATATCTCTTTTATTAAATAAAGGCTAATCCTAAAAGGCATATCTATTAAATGAAAAAATCTTATCTAAATGTCCGGAATAGGATGGAGCAAGCAATGTTACTAAAGATTATCAATAACTGGATTGATTGTGAGAGATGTTTTTAATAAAGGGGACTCCTATGAGTATAAACAATAATAAAAAACTAACACAAATATTATCTACACTACCAGATATGTATAAAATATTAATTAAGGGTAAGGATATTGAGAAAGTCAGAAAAAAACTATTTAATTTCTGCAAAGAATTGGAATGGGAATACCGAGAGGGGCTAAGAACACTCCATAAAATTGATTTCGGTATTACCTTAGATGCTATTAAGGTATTTGCTAATCTTATTTCTAAACGTAATGAAAAAATGGTGGGTTTCAGCACTCTGAGGTATCTATGGGAATTAGCTAACAATGAGATTAAAGATTGTCAACAAGTTTCCGAATCTTTTTTAGAAGAATGCCGACATCTCTTTTTAGCTATGGCAGGAAAATCAAATATAGCACATGGCTGGCTGGGTCCTATTTTAGAAAAAGAGGGGATTAATATGATTGACTTTCAGATGGTAAAAGGAAGAGAAGCTGGCAAGGCCCGCTCAAATTACCTCGACCATCTTTATAATAAAGTCAATGAATATATCTCCCGTTATCCTTCAGGTTTAGATGATACATTAATTCAAGAACGAAAAAAGAATATATTTAAAATCATGGATTTCTTTTCAGCCAATATAGAGGATTGGTATGATTACCAGTGGCAGATAAAACATATTTTTAAAGATAAAGAAGGATTAGAGCAGTTAAAACAACTAATACCGTTAGCAGATGTGGATATTCAGGCTATTGAACTATCTTTAGAGCAAAGCGTTCCCTTTGGCATTACCCCATATTATCTTTCTCTCTTCGATTTTACTCGTAGTGATAGAAAGTATGATTACCAGGTTCGTTCTCAGGTAATTCCGCCTTTGCATTATGTTGAGCTTATGGGTAAACATCGGCAGGAGAGAAATTACTATTTTGACTTTATGGGTGAGCATGATACCTCTCCAGAAGAACTAATTACCCGACGCTATCCCATGGTCTCTATATTAAAAGCATATGATACCTGTCCTCAAATTTGTGTTTACTGCCAACGTAACTGGGAGATTACCGGACCTATGCTGTCAGAAGGAATGCCTACCAAAGAGAAGATTGACCGGGCTCTTTCCTGGTTCTCCGATCATCCAGCAATGAATGATGTTCTGGTTACCGGTGGAGATCCGTTGGCTTTAGATGACGAACTTATTAAATACATGATGGATAGATTGTGTTCTTTTAAACAGGTAATTAATATTCGCTGGGGAAGTCGTATTTTTGTAACTGTACCTTATCGAGTCACACATAGCTTAGCAGATTTGTTATCAAAATACGTTGAACCAGGCAAACGTAATGTGGCCATTGTGACACATATTGAAAGTGCTGCGGAGGTAACGCCGGATCTAGTTGAGTCCGTAAGCAAAATCAGGAAGAAAGGTATTTATTTTTACAATCAGTTGGTCTATACGCTGGAGACCAGCCGTCGTTTCCAAAATGCTTCCACCCGTATAGCTTTGAAGAAGGCTGGAATTGATCCATACTACACTTTTTATCCAAAAGGAAAGATGGAACATAAAGACTATCTGGTTCCCGTAGCACGTCTCTGGCAGGAACACAAAGAGGAATCCCGTCTCTTACCCGGAATATTTCGTACTGATGAGCCGGTATTTAATGTCCCTCGTCTGGGGAAAAACCATATCAGAGCCCGGCAGGATCGGGAATTAATAGCAATAACTCCTCTGGGTCAGAGAATTTATCTCTGGTATCCCTGGGAAAAAGCCATTGCCCCTGTAGAACCTTATCTTTATCAGGATATCTCTATATATGAATATTTACAGGAATTAAAGCAGCGAGGAGAAGATATTGAGGAATACAGCTCTATCTGGTATTACTATTAATACTTAGGTAATGAAAAGTATCTTAAAATATTTCCTTGAAGTTTAGCACTTAGAAGATTCCAAAAAAAACAGGCACCACTAGGATACTATTTGAAATGCCTCCTAATTAGAAAGGATACCTCTCTGTATGCGCATTTTGTGTAATTCCTTCACAACTTCACCTTTATTAATTGGAATTAGTGTACAATTTTTGTTATAGTGTCACAACTAATTTTCAAGCTTAAAAGAATATATTTTTTAAAGAATATAAATTGACAAATTAAAATATTATGGTAT
>JAKQEP010000057.1 GCA_029556475.1 Candidatus Atribacteria bacterium | reverse complement strand
GCATTCCACCCTGTAAAGCATATTTATTTCCCCACCAATCACTGAAAAGTTTGCTGGAACTAAATTCATCTATAAGAACTTGTGCATAAAGAAATAACGGTTGAACAGGACGATAAGAACCTCCGGCAAAAATCATTACATTATCTCTATCCCAAAGGTTATGCTCAATTGCTCGCCAGAAAGCATTAGGTAAAAAGTAGCTAATTTCCGGTGAACGATTGCCATAGATGATTTCTTCACCAAGGAAAAGATGCAAATTAGAACAAGGATGAAAGCCGAATTGATGCAATGCCAGATACTTATCGGGATAATTTTTGTTGTTGTAAAAATGGTCATTATATATATTGTAAGTGCTATCTGCCATTAAAGATGCGTGTAAAAAAGAGATACTAAAAATGCCTGCTCTGCCTTCTGCCAAAATATAACCGTAATCATTCACCCCATCATTCAAAATGATACTTCCGCTAATAGAATTGCCTACGGGAAATTTTCCTCGTCCTAAAGCCACAGTTAAGTTCTTGGCATTGTAGCTGATATCTCCGCTAAGATTATCAATGTTCAGTTTTTCATCGGTGGTATTGCAGTAACCATCCACCAGCCAGGAATTTCTTGCTGCGTTTTGATTACCCAAAAAAATTCCGTTCCACCATTTAGTATTCATTTCTATGTGTTTTCCATATTGCGATTTCAACTGCCAACCTCTATAGAGAAAGCTGTAACTTTCATCCTTTTTTACAGGTTCCAAACCCCCAATAAAATTCAGTTCCCCTCGCAATTTATAATCAGGACTTTGATAACTCAATAAAGAATAATTGGCATTTCCCAAACGACAAATATCAAGGACCGCGTCACCTACGCTGGAACGCGAGACAAAAGGAAGGTATAATCCATTATTATAAATAGAGATACTATCTTCTTTAGCGCGTTGGGGATAACTTAATAAACTGGGTTTTAACCCTTCCTGAATTTCCGGAGCAAAGGCAGAATCCGGTATCAAACGCAAAGCAGGTAATAATGAACAAAAAAGTAACAGGATAGCCAAACATATTTTCTTAGCCATATTTTATTGGGATTCATCCTGATTACACAATTGCACCAGGCGTTCCACTTCCTCCTCGGATATTTTTAATTCTTTAGCAATTTCACTATTTGTCCAGCCAAAATCAAGCAAACGACGAACCATAAGACAGAGGGTGTTATTTTCCTCGGGGTGAATATCTTCTTTATTTTCGGGTTCAATATTGATGTTCAGTGTTGTTTTCCTTTTCTTTCTGCTAATGCTTGCAATGAAATGATATATTAAAATTAACAGCAACATCAGGATGATTAACAGCATAATTCTGCTAATCCATTTTCTGCCATATAATTTTTTAACTTTAGCGGGTTTAGTTGTCTGCTTCTTATCCTGCTGAGTTTTGGGCATAATATATAGGGAGTCGGTTGTTGTTTTTTCTTCAACGGAGCTTATTTTGCAGGCATTTTGCGCGTTCTGCGGGGAACATAATTGGGCTGAATCTTTTTTCTCAGTCCCCTTTAGCATTTGTTGCGCCAAAGAATAATACTCGGATTTTTCAGGAATTTTCCCCACTATTTCCTTTAGCCGACCACTACCTCTCTGTTTTAATAAACAAGCCCATTTATACAATATCTCATAATCACTTGGATAATTACGGTGAAGTTCGGAGTAAATTTTATCAGCGCTATTCAATTTTCCCACAGAGGTATAGAAATCCGCAAGCTCTATTTTTTGTTGTTT
>JAKQEP010000034.1 GCA_029556475.1 Candidatus Atribacteria bacterium | reverse complement strand
CACTGAAAATACTTCCCCATAACACCATTATACCACCGATTCTCTTTTCTTTATAAAACAAGTAACTTCTCTGTAAAAAAGAAAAAGTGACTTATTCTGAAAGTGACTTTACTTTATCTCAAATTATGGTATATTTTAAATAAATAAAAGATTGCCAATTCAAATATATAAGGAAGGAGGAAAAAATAGATGATAACAGAGATGACCCGGAATTATACTACCGTAGAGATACCCAAAGAATTGCACCGGGCTTTAAAAGAAGTAGCACTTGAACGAAATAAACCTGTAAAAACTATATTAATTGATATAGTCAGAGATTTCTTTATTAATATCCATAAAAATAATTTAACTCAGGTTACTAATTGAAAAAAGAGACCTGAGTTATCTTTGTATTCTTTATGAATTGTTATCAGCAATTCATTATATTGCTATTTTTATTTTACTGGATTTATTAAAACTTGTCCAGAAAATTTTTATAAGAAAGGATGTATGAATTTATGCCAGGTAAACAGAGCACTTATTTTAAAAGCAGACAGAGCACTTGCCAGACTTATCCAGACAGACAGATCCAGAAGAGGATATCCAGAATGAACCTGGAGGAGTTAGAACCATGTGTTAGGTGTGGCAGGTCTGATTACTGCTGTAAAGAGTGTACCCGTGACCGCTGGGAAGATTAAGGAGGAAAGATAGATGGAAAAAAAATCAGTTGAATTGTTACCCTACACAGTTGAACTAAAGGAAGAATATCAACAAAAATTGACAGAATATACAGTATAGCTGAAGAAATGAAAGTGAAAATTTTAAACTCTTATTTATTTCAGCAGGAAAATGACGATTTTGTTTCTTGCCTTATAGAAACAGAAATAGAAGGTATTATAAGGATTCTTCCTTATCCATTAGGGAGAGGTAAAGAAGTTTTTAAATCAAATCAAGAAATTTGCATGAATTAATAGGATTTTATGAGGAGTTTATTGAACATGACATTGACTGAAAATATGATTTCCTGGATAAAAACAGAAAATTCTGTCGAAGGACAGAATTTTTCAGAACAATGTTATTATTCAAGAACTCCTCATATTTTCCTTCTATTTATTTTTATTTTTGGAAGGAGTATTTTTTTATTATGGACATAGAACAGTTTTTTAATCTAATGTTTAAACCCGGTGAGGTTGTGGAGTTCAGGCCCATAAAACCACAATGGAAAGGGGGAGGAGCTGGACAATCAGAGTTTATAAAATTCAATGGTGATATAGCCGGGAAGATAAAAGATTATATCCACAGGAAAAATGAAGATTATAATTTATATTTCGGAGTAATTCCCAGGAAAGGATCAGGAGAAAGAAGTAAAGTTTCAAGAGTAAACACCTGTTTTGTGGATATAGATAGTAAGGATTTTACCTCAGAAGAAGAGTTTACCCGGCATATTCAGACCTTAGAGAATGAAATTTTACCATCTATTGATTTGAAATATACTGCCAAGATAAACTCAGGTCATGGATTTCATTATTACTTCGTTCTCAGTAAGGATGAAAAATTACCTATTGAAAATAACACCTGTGATGCCTGGAGAGATGTTCAATGTGCCCTGATAGATATATGTAAGGCAGATCAAGCAGTAGGGAAAGACCTTCCCAGAATATTAAGACTGCCGGGAAGCATGAATATAAAAGAAGAGGGAGCCTTTAAAGACTGTAAGATCCTTGAAGTTCACAAAGAGAATATATACCGGTATTCTCATTTCCTGCCAGTATTAAAAAAGCATAGAAAAGAAGTTCTAAAAAAAGAAGAAGCAAAAAAGCCATCTGTAAGAGTTAATTATCCTGCATTATCCATGAATGAAGGGGAGATAATAGAGAAACTTCAGAGGGTTAAAAATGCAGATAAATTTAATGCTTTATTTTACAAAGGAGATACTTCTCCTTATGGTAATGACACTTCCAGAGCAGATCAAGCGCTTGTGAATATGATTGCTTTTTACACTAAGGATGAAGCAGTAATTGATAATATATTTAGACAGTCAGCACTTTACCGGGAAAAGTGGGATAAAGAAACTTACAAAAAAAGCACTATAAAAAAGGCCATAGAAGGACAGACAGGAACCTATGATCCTAATTACGGTAAAGCCTTATTCAATCCCTCCTCTGTGGATAATACCACATTAGCAGGTATAGAGGTAAAGCCGGCTATAAAAAGTAAACCATTACCACCGTCACCGGCAGGAGAGAAAGAGAAACCGGTTAAAGAAAAAGAGGATAAGCCGAAAAAAGAAAATGTTGCCTTAAATATATTTAATGCCATAAAAGACAGAGAAGAATTGCAGACTGCATGGGATGGCAAAAAGCTATATATCCTGACTAAGAATAAAAAATGGTCAGAGGTTACCGGCATAGGTGAGATGGAATTGCTATCTAAAATTTATGATATTACCGGCATGGTTGCATTAAATAAAGACACAATCAAGACAATAAAAGACCTTTTAAAGCTGAAGCATTACAAGGAAGGTAAGGAAAAGACTGATTTTTTTAAACGAACTGCCATGATACAGGACAGCATTATATATAACGGTGGAGATTTTACAGTTAAAATTAGACCTGGTTCATGGGAGATAGGAGAACATGAAGCATTATTTTTTGAGAATAGAAACCAGATCCATCAGGAAAAGCCAAATATAAATCATAAGGAAAAAAACCTGCTGGACTTAATGAGAGGTATTATTCCCACAAAGACAGAGGATGAATTACTCCTGATGGCTATATACATTACCAGTCTATTTATCCCGGATATTCCGAAACCGGCACTTAATATTGAAGGGGATCATGGTTCTGGTAAAACCTGTATAGCCAGAGTGATAAAAGAAATTTATGATCCAGGGGAAGTAAAATCTATAAATAAAATCAATACAGAAGACTTATGTCTGAATTTTGCAGTTAATGATTTTATGGTATTAAATAACCTCTCAAAGATAAGTAATTCTTTATCCGATATCCTATGTTGCATTATTGACGGCGAGACCATCTCAAAGAGAAAACTTTATGAAGATGACAGTTTATTCGTAAAAAAAGTAAATGGCACATTTGCCATTACAAGTATATCAGTGGGCAAGAAGAATGCAGACCTATTAGATAGAATGTTAAAGATAAACCTTCAAAGAATTGAAGATGAGGACAGAAAAACAGAGAAGAAAATAGGAAGGCACTTCAGAGGCAAGAAACCATTTATTTTATCATCAATATTTAATATCCTGTCAGAGGCTATGAATTAT
>JAKQEP010000033.1 GCA_029556475.1 Candidatus Atribacteria bacterium | reverse complement strand
AGAATCAGAGAGTGATCAAATTGCAGCAATAAAAAAAGCTGAAGAAATTTCCTTGAAAGAAAATGTTAGAGAGGATTATTTAGTGAAAAGAGAAAAAATGCTTTCTGATAAAATTGATGTTTCTGCTTTTCTTATTTGGTTTGTAGAAAATTATCCTGAATCTTTTAAAGAGGTTAAGGCAAAGGATTTTGATTTTGGAAGATTTAAATAATGAAACCACTGAGGACACTGAGGACACTGATGACACTGAGGGCACTGAGGACACTGAGGACACTGAGGACACTGATGACACTGAGGGCACTGAGAAAATAAAAGTTATATAAAGTTATGGTCATATAGGAAAAGACGAAGGGGAAAAGAAAAATTAAGAGTTACTTATATGCCATTAGTTTTAAGATGAAATAAATAGATAATTCAATAGGGATTAAGTAAAAGTTATGTTTAAGGATAAAGTAATTATTATTACTGGTGGGACAGGTTCTTTTGGGAACGCTGTTTTAAGACGGTTTTTAAATACCGGAGTAAAAGAAATTCGCATTTTCAGTCGGGATGAAAAAAAACAGGATGATATGCGGAAATTGTATAACAATTCCAAAATCAAATTTCACATTGGAGATGTAAGAGATTATGATAGTGTGGCGAATGCTATGGTAGGAGTTGATTATGTTTTCCATGCTGCAGCTTTAAAACAGGTTCCTTCCTGTGAATTTTTTCCGGTTCAGGCAGTTAAGACCAATGTTCTGGGTGCTGAAAATGTAGTTAGAGCTGCTATTGCCAATAATGTTAAAAAGTTAATTGTGCTCTCTACAGATAAAGCAGTGTATCCTATAAATGCTATGGGAATGTCCAAAGCACTTATGGAAAAAGTTATGATTGCCTATTCCAGGCAGCAACCGGAAAATGGAACAGTGCTTTGCGGAACAAGATATGGAAATGTGATGGCTTCCAGAGGTTCTGTTATACCGTTATTTGTAGAACAAATTAAGGCAGGAAAACCGATTACTATTACGGATCCTGATATGACACGCTATTTAATGTCCCTGGAAGAAGCTGTGGAATTGGTTATTTATGCATATCAGAATGGGGCGCAGGGAGATATTTTTGTGCAAAAGTCACCAGCTTCTACTATTAAAGACCTGGCTCAGGCATTGATAGAACTTTTTGAAACCAAAACAGAGATAAAAATAATTGGAACCAGGCATGGAGAAAAGAAGCATGAAACATTAGTAAATAGAGAAGAAATGGCAAAGGCAATTGACCTTAAGGGTTATTATCGTATTCCTGCAGATGTTAGAGACCTTAATTATGAGAAATATTTTAGCAATGGGGAAGCAAAGGTAGCAAAAGTAGGGGAATATACTTCGGAAAATACATATCGGCTGAATGTGGAAGAAGTGAAAGAGAAACTGCTGACCCTTAAATATATCCAGGAAGAGCTCGTTTCCCGCAGATTACGCAGATAAAAAC
>JAKQEP010000022.1 GCA_029556475.1 Candidatus Atribacteria bacterium | reverse complement strand
TTGTGACTATGCAGATTTTGCCGATTTACTTTTTGACCTTCTGCGCTCCAACAAAATTTATCTGCTTTCCAATTGTGTTGCCCCGGAAACGAAAAAGCCGGATTACTGCGAACTCTTTCAGGGTTGCAAGCCGGAACTGATGAATTATTCATACCTTTGGGTGCTTTCCGAACTCTGGAAAAAAAGAAAAGTTCCCCTTGCCACCTGCCTTAAAATGACCAGTGAAAATGCCGCTAAACGTTTAGGTATCTATCCTGAAAAAGGGTCCTTAGACCCTGGCTCGGATGCCGATTTTGTCCTTTACGATCCGGAATCTACAACCCTCGTAAAAGGTAATAAAAATAAAGATATTGAACTCTCCGGTTCCTTTAAAGCTGTTTATCTAAAAGGAAATCAGGTTGCCGGTAAGAATTTTGAGACCTTACGCCAAGGTTCTTTTTTACCCCGTAGCACGAATCCTAAACGCCGACATAATAATTCTTCCTGGATTTAGCTTTTAGTTAAACTGCCTTTCTTTAAGAAAACAAAAGAACCTGAACCTACCCTCTAATATTGTTTTCATATTAATAATGCATAAATATTTTCCTGTCTGATGTGGTTTCCTGCAAAAAAAAGTAGTCCGGAGCTGTTTATGCAATATAACTGTCATCCCGTAAAAGGAAATAATGTAAATAGGGAAAAGGAGTTGGCTAAGAAAGAATGTGCCTTAACCTTTTTTCCTTATTGCCTGTTCATAATATATAGTGTCCCAAATTAAAAATTTACTTTAGATTGTAGTAACTTAGCTTACAATTGGCGCAACTTTTACCTGTTTTTAGACAGAACATTATTTCCTGCCAAGTTGATTCTCTTATGCTGCCTTAACACTTCTTTAACGATTCCCTAACGGCCGTTAAGGCAGTGTTACGGAAGTGTTACGGCAGCGTTACGGCAGCGTTAAATAAATAACTAATAAACAGGTAGTTAGACATGAGGTGTCCTAAAGTATTCCTCCTGAATTTTTATTACAATTGAACGATATAATCATTATTTATGGTTTGTAAATAAAAATGCTGTATAATATCCTCTTAGTTCCCTATTTTGTAATAGGTTTCCGGGCGGTGTTTTCTCACAGCAGAAAAAATCCGCCTTTCTTAAAGAAAACCATCAAACTTTTTTTTATTCCTTACATTTATTTATATCTATATTTACCAATGTGTTATGGATATTATGAGGATAACTGCAAAGATAAATATCTCAATAAAATGATAATATTGTAATTTTCTCCTTGACAAAATATCAGATTAAGAATATTATATCAATATAAAAAACCAGGAGGTTTAAAATGAAAAAAGGATTATTTATCCTTCTCGCCCTAATTATCGCTTCAAGTGTTTGTGCTTTTACGAAAGGAACGATTAATCCGGGAGGAACAGTTTCTTTCACTTCTTACAAACCCAATTCTGATCAAAAAGCCATTACTAAATTTGGCATTACACCTCAGGTTGGATATTTTGTTATAGATAATCTTGCTGCCGATGTGCTTATTAACTATACTTATGAAGGCCAAAGCAAAAGTGATTATAATAATGAATATAGTTCATCTCTTTTGGGTATAGGAATTGGAGGAAGGTATTTTTATCCTGTTGCACCAGGAAAAATTTACGGTGGCTTGGATTTTCTTTATAATTCATTAAGCTGGGAAGAAGAAGAATATGATGGTGAAAAGTATGATGGTGGTAGAAATGCAATGTATCTTGATTTGAAAGCCGGCTATCTTTTTCCTGTTGTAGAAAATGTGTATGTTGATTTCGGGCTCAAATATCAAATGGGTTTAGGTAATTATGGTGGTGATGATTATGAAGGTGTACCTGATAAATACAAGGAAAATGAAGAAAGCATATTTGGTTTCAATATTGGATTGCAGATATTTATCCCTACGCTTTTGTATTAACCAATTAAGGTCGTTTTGATCCCCGGTTTACCGGGGATTTTTTTTGGAAAGTAAACCCTGTTTACTTACTCTAACCTATAAAATTTAAGTCAGCTCTTCAACAGCATAATGCTTTTTTCAGAATTGCCGCTAATTATGCTCTTTATAAGCTAACCAGAGTTGAAAATCCTTTGGCAGACGGGAAAAACCTGCCTTTTCGTAAATTTTAACAGCAGAAGGAAGGTCTGACTGCAAATAGAGATAATTCTGAGAGATATTCCGATGATAATTGATTAAGTGATGCATCATCGCACCCGCAAAACCCTTTCCTCTAAATTTCTCTCTGGTAAAAACATCATCAACTCTGCTGT
>JAKQEP010000006.1 GCA_029556475.1 Candidatus Atribacteria bacterium | reverse complement strand
GCTTCTTCCACTATAATGCAAGAAAATCGGGGTTTTAAACTTAGAAATCTATTGCATTACAATTTAATCTAAAATGACATTAGATAGTAATATGTAGATTTTTAACCACGTAACATTTGCCCTGTTTCCCCCGAAATACCCACTATTTAAATTTTGCCGGATAAATGGAGCGACGGAAGAAGATATAAAAAAGCTAAAAGAAATAACATCAAAGCTCATACCGTTTAATTCCATGTATAGCAAATTTTATCATGACATTATTAATCTCAGAGGAGATTTACCCGATGGAGTTTTTATGTAAAACAGATCTATTTCCTATTGCACCTGTACCATGGATATCACCCAGGGCGACGGGTTAACTTTTCCGGGAAAATACAGTTAACAGGAATTATTTAAAAAAGTTAACTCTTCAGAAATACTGACAGAGCCGGAAAGATAAATTTTATTCCGGAGTACTTTTTATGTTTCCTGCCATAGGTCAGGTTATCTATTAAAACACTCAGGATGAATAGAAAACCTATCTAAAAATTAATCCTTTGATAAAATTATACATCTCTACTGTTTTATTCAAGACCTCTTTAAAACGCATTTTAGAGGCCTTTTTTAATCACCTACGAAAAACCTCATATCTAACAGGTGGGGATGCCTTTCTTTTAATTTCTTAAAATCCATTCCTTGTGGCTGTCTACCATTCCAGTAAATGAAATGGTTTTTATTCATCTCTATTATCTCTTTTCTTTCCCCTTCGTTAGATAAGACATATTTAATCTTGCCTTCTTCATAACCTTTCTGAATAGCCTCTATTATCTTATCCTGTTCATCTAGTGACTTTTCAGGAATGACCTCTCTTTCCTGTTCACTGTTACAGCAGGCAAGAAAGTAACCGTCTTTATTCTTTATATCCTGATTGGTCTTTACTATACCGGCTATTCTATCAAATACTATATTAATCTCTTTCTCTGTCAGGTTTTTCTTTATGAGAATTTCTTTACTCTTAACCATTACAGCAGGGCTGACACCCGGAACAATGGGAACAGTGGCAGAATATTTTGACGTATCAAGTTTAAAACTGCCTGGTAAAATATCTCCCAGGGGAGAGAATTCTTTATCTTTCTTATCGGCAGGGCTGTTACCTCTGACCTGCGAGACTGGAGCGGTGGGAGCCTGTACCCGGGAAGATGCCAGGGGATTACCCTGGATAGTCACGGGAGCAGTCGGAGCCGGGGGAACTGGCTTTATATCTATGTCTTTATTTACATTATAATTATCTACAGTATTTATAAAATTTGCCGGAATAGATGAAGATAAAGGATTGATAGGATTTTGTTTTGAGGATGACTGATTGACTGCTGCAGGAGGAAGGCAGTTAGAGGAATGATTAAGGGGTTCTTCTTTCTGTTCCCATTCTTCTATAGCTTTTAGTATTTTCTCTATGTCAGTCTTTTCCTCTTCTCTCTTATCCATAGCAGTAACATCATCATCAGGGGAGGGAGAAGGGAGAGGGGAGGATATCATGGGGGGGCAGATCTGATTCTTGATATCTTTTCTTATATTTAATTCTTGATTAGTACATAAATCATGTACCCCCCATGAATTGTGTACAGGTAGGTTTTCTTCAATATTCGAGCCATTATTAACGGGTGTACTTAAATCATGGGCAGTACATGTTTTATGTACCGGGGGAGTACATGATTTATGTTTAACATCAGGGGAGGGTGTACACGTTTCATGGTTAATGGGGGGAGTACATAATTTCTGGTTATTTATCAGTAAGGTAATAAAACTTCCTTCATTTTCATTTGTTGATTTTCTTATAGAAATATAACCTTTTTTTGCTAACTGGTTATAAACTCTTGAAATACAATCGTAACGAATATTTAGTTTTTTGGCTAAATATCGACAGCTTAATTCTCTAGTAAAAGAGCTTCTAGCCTCTTCAAATTTGGTTGTTTCATCGGTAATTCCCCATAAGGTTTTTAACTGTAGCTTGGTTAGATTGTCCTGAAAAACCTTCTCGTTTAAAGCTTGTGGGAATGGGATGAATGGATAAGTAATAGACATGAAAACACTTCCTTTTTAAAATTTTGACGTTTTATCTGGGAAGTGGTATAATGATTTTGCTCTGGAGTTCTCCTGTCATAGGGGGAACTTCAATCATTTATACCACTTTATTACTCTTTTTTAACTGCTTAATCCAATGATAGCACCTATTAAACCTTTGTATCTACTGCCTTAATCTTATTCTCCAGGTCATTAAACACATACCCTATTTCATTAAGCACCTGATTAAAGCGATCTTCTATTTTATTTTCAATCTTATCAAGGCGGTTATTGATTATTTCTTGGCCTTTTTCCAGACCGTTAACTTTTTCTTCAAGCCTGGACTGACCTACCTTTAACCCGTTAACGTCTGTTTTTAATTCCTTTAGTTCTTTCTCAATGACATCCAGTTTTTCCAGTTTATTTAATATAACTTTTAATACTTCTTCCATGATTTTCTCCTTATGGTGTGGTAATTTCAGGGGCTGGATTTCCGCCTCTTTCCCTTACAATTTTACCAGGTTCTATGATAAATTTTTTACTTAGATGTGTATAAACAGCTTTAATAGAACATCCGTACTTTTCAGCTATTTTATGAGTTCCAATTCCTTTTTCATAAAGCCTTTCCCATTCCTCATAATATTTAGAATACTTTGTTTTGCGTGGCATGCCGGCTTTATCAAGAAGGTCAAAAACTGCTTGCTTGCTTACCTTGAAATAATCAGCTATTTCTTTGTAAGTTTTTCCTTCTTCCCTTAATTGCTTGCATATATTCACATCTAATTTCATAATTAAGATCCTTTTCTTTTATTTCCTATAGTATATCATAGGTAATTTTCATTAGTCAAGTTCTGTTTTTAGTAAAATAACGTAAAAATAAAAAGCATTATTTTATTTATTTTTT
>JAKQEP010000148.1 GCA_029556475.1 Candidatus Atribacteria bacterium | reverse complement strand
ACTGGAACTACTTGAACAGGAAAAATTACAGGCAATTTTGTCTTTACTGTTTATCTCTTTGGGGAGATATATCACCTGTGTACCTGTGAAGGAAATATTCTTCGGTTCACCGGTATTGTAAGAACCTGAACCTGTACTGTATACAAATAATTTTGTATTGTTCTGAGTCCACCTGCTTGAAGTGAATGTTCTGGTTATATTTGAAGAACCGGTTTGAGGTGTGGGCTGTGATATCTGACCATAACCGTTATCCACTGTTACTCCCTGATATGTGTCTGTTTCTTTCCATTCCAGCCAGTCCGACTGAAGGCCCTGTATATAATAATACCAGTCAACAGTAGCTATGAAAACAGTTCCATAGGTAGAAGTTTTACTGTAATTTGGACTGCCGGAAGGTATAACAGGTGTTGCAGAGGGTGTGGGCGGTATTACTATTGTGTCGGAACTGTTCAGTGAAGAAGCAGTTACATAAGAATAATCTGTGTTAACTACAAGGGCAGAAGCTTTGCTGGCGTTGGTTACATCATATACTTTACCGGCAAATATCTCTGCGTCGCTGGCAACTGTTGTTGTAGGAGTTGCTGTGGGATTTACCGGTGTTAACGTACTGTCACTTCCACAATTGCTTAACATAAAAACCAGAAGTAACAGAATTGCAGGATAGAATATTTTTTTCATGTTTTCCCCTCCCTCGTATAATAGTAATATATGAAAACGGAATTTAAGGATTTTATAAAATCCAAAACCGTAAATTCATACTTAATTAATAATACCTAAATTAAAATTGATGAAATTTTATAGGTCTAAATACATACAGTTGTATGAGAGGAAAACTCTATTCCCTCCTGTAGCCCCTTATAGAATTAAGGGTGTCTTCTTTAAAAAGGGTGTTTCCCTCGGGCCTGGATATAAATTCTAACTCGCACCCTGTTCAACCATATTTTAGAGAATATATCCTGATTACCATCAGTAATGTATCTCTATTGATGGTTAGTTCTAATAAGTGAGGTTGTCGTATCCGGCCCTGATAGACCTATGTCAATCACCTTATTTTTTCTTTATAGTTTTACTATACTTTGCAAAATTTTAAAAAATCGTTATCCCGTAGGAGCACCCTCGCGGGTGCTCTGCAGGGTAAAATAAGGCTTTATTAAAAAAGTGCAAAAGTATAGAGTTTTACAATTTTTATTAAAGCAGTCTTTTATTAGTTGGCTGCCTGTTAATATCCGATTGTTTAAAATAAAGTTCATAAAGAGTCATTTTTATTTGTATAGATATACTACAGGTTTTGGGTATATAAATTCTATCCAGTAGACATCTTTACAGGTTAAGTAACTTTATGTATTATACTTTTCGGGTATAAGAGGTAAATTCTTTTACCTCAGTTGCACTCTTACTAAGAGTGACTTCTTTCTTAAGTGTGTTTACCTTGGGAACGGATGGGAATTCTAACCGCACCCTGTTCAATCATTGTGAAAACCATTTTTAATTACAGCTGTAAGTAATTATATGGTCTGCACTATTACACTTTGATTAGTTCTAATAAACGAGGCTGTCTGATCCGAAAACCTGAGGAAGCCCCCTTAACCCAGGTTCAATTTATTTTCCAGTCAAATTCAGGCTTATACCTGAAGTAACACTATGGGGAAAATCTCCGAAGAAAAACGGATGTTCCCTGGTAGTTTTTATTAATTCTCTCTAAAAGAAAGGTTGGGATATTATGGAAAAAACCCTCTTTGTCGGCTGTGATGTCAGTTCCACAGATTTTGTTGTTTGCTTTATGAACCATCAGGGAGATGAATTAGGCTATAAAACATATTCTAATAATCTTCCCGGAGCCAGAGAATTTGAAGCCTTACTTCTTAAAATGATGGGGCAATACAGCTTTATCAGTTTAAAAATAGCTACAGAAGCTACTTCTTTTTATGACCTTCATCTGGTAGAATTTCTTTCATCAAGTGTATCTCTTGAGAAATTTCAGACACAGATATTTCAACTTAACCCCAAGATTGTTTCTAACTTCAAAAGAGCCTATATTGACAAAGATAAAACAGATATAAATGACTCTTTTGTTATTGCTGACAGACTCAGGTTCGGAAGAATTTCAGAACCTTATGAAAACAATAAACCATACCTTCCACTTAGAAGACTCACCAGATACAGATTTCATCTGGTAGAAACTATTGCCAGAGAAAAAACCTATTTCTTTACCCACCTTTACCTCAAATACTCCAATTTCTCCCTGGAAAATCCTTTCACTTCTGTTTTTGGCACTACTTCACTTTCTATAATCACTGAATTCTCTCCTGAAGAACTAGCACAGATGACTGTTGAAGAGCTTATGGATTTCATCGTTAAAAAGGGTAGAAACCATTTTAGTGAGCCACAAAAAATTGTAAAGGCTATCAAATCTATGGTTAGTAATTCTTACAGGCTTAAACCAGGACTTTCTTCTTCTGTCGACATCATTCTTACTACCTGTCTTCATACTATTAAAACTCTGGAACACTCTCTTAAAGACATTGATAAAGCTATTGAAAGAGAGTTTAAAGCATTTCCAAACACTCTACAGTCTATTAAAGGGATTGGCCCGGTTTACAGCGCTGCTCTCTTTTCTGAAATCGGTGATGTAAATAAATATGACAATCAAGCTGCTCTTGCTAAACAGGCCGGTCTTACCTGGAGGAAATTTCAATCAGGTAATTTCAATGCTCAGGAAACTACTATGACTAAAACAGGTAATAAATACCTGAGATATTATCTTGTTCAGGCTGCTAATATGTTGAGAGTGCACAACAAAGAATATAAAGATTTTTACAGCAAGAAATTCAAGGAGGTTAATAAACATCAGCATAAAAGAGCCATTGTTCTAACTGCTCGAAAATTCGTTAGACTTCTCTATGCCCTTCTTAAAAAAGGGCAGCTCTATTTACACAATTACCAGCAGTAGCACTATTTATTCAATTGTCAAGGTTCATTTTTACATAATGGACAACTTTTATCTTGAACTTATTGATGAGAGCAAAAACATTACTTCCTTATACATATGCCCTTTTTTTTAACATTACTTTTACTTCCTGATGGTATCCGATTTTTAAAGGATTTATGTAAAATATATGCTCACTTCAATAATTATTTTTCATAAGGGGGTATTTTTTTCTTTTTACCCCTTGACATATTACCGCACCACTTTATTCGGCATCGATTCCATCCCACAATTCAGATACAGGATAAGTTTCTCCTTCTAATGCTTCTTTCCATCCCCCTGTTTTTGGGTCGAAACCTCCTCCTGCAGTAATATTTAGAGGTTCATTAAACCGATTCTCAAGAAGGCTTTTATCTAATTCATCCAGTATTTGGCCTTCATTACCATAAGTAGAGTGATTTATATTTTTAACGTAAAGACCCCAGAATTCTCCCCCTATATTGCGAAGTATAACGTAGCAATTAGGGGGAGATGAATGGGGAGTTATTGTGATAGCTCAGGTTATTTTATCTTGTTTTTCTATATACTTTTTTATTATGTCTATGGTTGCTCCTCCAGTAGTTATAAGACA
>JAKQEP010000168.1 GCA_029556475.1 Candidatus Atribacteria bacterium | reverse complement strand
AGAGCTGAAGAGGTCTTTGTCCCGGAAAATGAACAATCAATCATTCTCCCCCATTCATCTTCCGCTTTACGATTATTAATCAATATCAGAGATGAAGCACATCGCTTTGCTATTACATTACATAGAAAAAGACGCTCCCGTAGAACTTTAGAAAGCACCCTGGAAAATATTCCCGGCATCGGAGAAAAAAATACATTTTTGCTCTTGAAAGAACTGGGCAGTGTGGAAAATATTGCTAATGCGAATATGGAAACATTATCTAAAATAAAAGGTATAGGACCTGAAACCGCAAAGAAAATATACAATTATTTTCATAGAAATTAAAGCAAGCGACGGTGGCAGAAGACCATCGGGAAAAGAGGTTGAGAGGGTTGAGAAGGTTTAGAGGGTTTAGATTCCTTAAAGCCCTTTAGGGTGATACAATTATAACAACGGTGGCAGAAGCCCCTCGGGAAAAGAGGTTGAGAGGGTTGAGAAGGTTTAGAGGGTTGAGATTCTTTAAAGCTTTTTAGGGTGATACAATTATAACAACGGTGACAGAAGCCCCTCGGGAAAAGAGGTTGAGAGGGTTGAGAAGGTTTAGAGGGTTGAGATTCCTTAAAGCTCTTTAGGATGATACAATTATTACAACGGTGGCAGAAGTCCATCGGGAAAAATGGCTAAAAAACCCTTTGCCCTTCGCTCTTTGCTCTCTGCCAATAGTCCGAACGGGCGACACAATAAATTGAATTATATCCATATATATAAATCATAAATAACAGAAAAAATTCCGTAAGAATGGCAGGATAATAACTATAAAGAAGGATTAGATATTATTATTTATCGTTACCTTTATAAAAGTTCCATTTAAACGACAGATATTAACGATGGGTTTTAACCCGGTAAAGACCTTATAATTCTCAATCTGTTTTCATTTAAAGCTCATTCTTCATCCTTCACTTGTTTTTCTTCATTAAATACCAATGCCATAATCAATTCCGTAACGACCCCGTAACACTTCCGTAACACTTCCGTTGTCTCGTTACGGGGTTGTTACTTGAGCGTTACTGGATTATTAAATAGTCAGGAAAGAAAGAATTTGCCAACCTATTTTCAATCAACCTCATTGTTTGAATTTAATACCGAAACTATATAATTTCTATTATAAAGGTAACAGTTTGAGGAATGATGATGATTTACAGGACAGGAAAAAATTGTAAGTCCAAACCCCTCAAGAATCGTTTAATATAAAGGATTGGACACTTTTCCTGCCACTCTAAAGCAAAAAAATATTTTTAACTTTTTCTTATTTATTGCCCTACA
>JAKQEP010000145.1 GCA_029556475.1 Candidatus Atribacteria bacterium | reverse complement strand
GGGGGTAGAGTGGGTAAATTGTAGTTTTGCTAAATCCAGTCCCCTTACATATTCGTCTATAATCCTCACCGGATTGTCAGAACTTATGTATTCATCGAGACTCTCGGGGAATAGTATGGCTTGAGCTCTATTTTCACCCTTAATATAGTACATGGTAATCTATCTTTACCTTTCTTTTCTATTATTATCTTATGTTAAATTATACCATATTAGGTGTATTTATGCAAGTAAAAGATGAGTTTTCACACAGTCTGCCGGTCCTTTGACATCTTTCATTTTCTCCTTTTTTAACAATTATATACTGAAACATCCCCTTCTCTCTTTTCATATCCACTGGTTTCAATAACAAAGTTATCAAACAGAGGACGGTTCTTTTTTTAACTCCCAAGTTAACTCCCAAGAACTTTTTAACCAGAAAAACGTCCCCATTTTTACGGTTTTTATAGAAGAAAAAGAAAAGAGTGTGGGTAGAAATGTGGAAATAAGAAGAAATAGATGGGGGTGGAATAGAGTCGTTGGTATCTAGTATTTGGTATTTAGAGAAAATACAAAGACAAAGATGTGGGAATAAATGATGGATTAAAATACGAAGATGTGGGTGTAAGAGGATGAGATTGCCGCGCCTATCTTCGATAGGCTCGCAATGACTGAGAAAGGGAAATAAGGAGGCTCGTAATGACGAAGAAATAATCAGTATGCTACAATTGTTGTGGTGAAAGAGAATAGCTGTTTAACAATGGCGATAAAATAAGAAAACTGCGGTAGCTGAACTGTAAACTGCCTCTGTGGTTAAATTGTTGTTTTTAGTTCTCAGCAAAGACTTCATCGAAAAATAAATCTTTATCTAATGTTTTTTGCCATTCTCTATGCCTTTTAACACTTTCCAATCTCTTACTTTTTGGTAATGTTAAAAACCTTATGGTTTCTACCGGTCCCAATTCTTTATAAAGCGCATTTATTGCTTTAGAAATTATTTTTTCTTCATCCATATATTTTATTTTTTTCATCTCAGTCCCTCTTTTTCACAAAATGCAATTGGATTAGTACACCAAATATTTATTTTATTTTTTAAGCATTTTTTTAAAAGTATATCATCACATGTTATAAAAGTTGTATTTGACTTCTCAGCAAAAGCAATATGTGCAGCATCAGCTATTCCAAAGCCCTTTTGAATCAACTCTTCTGCCCTTTGTCTGGTATCGGAATAATGGGTGGGTTGATTAGGGGAATTCAATTTTTTCGGTGGCGTTTTTGATGACAAAGATACGGATACTATTATCCATTGAGTCTATGGGATAAACAAAGAAACCATTTTTGTTGGGATTATAGCTGTAGCTGGTGCCGTACAGCTTTTCACCATCTTTAAAATGAACAACTATATGCCGCATTGTGGGAGTGCTGGGGGGATAATTTTCAAAAGTCTTTGCTTTTTGGAATTTGTTGTTTCCAATGAAATCTTTGACAAAAAAGATTGCTTTTAGTTCGTTTAAGTTAATTTCTAATTTTTCTTCCTGGGAATATTCCCGTAAAGGATGAATGATAATCATTTCCCGCTCGGATTTAAAGTTTTCCACCCATCCTTTTATTATTCTTCCATCCTGATATTTGATTACCAGTTTGTTCCTTGCCATAGAAAGCCTCTATATGAGTATTATAGTTAAATTCTTCATGTGGCTGAGGGGTTGTTTTGTTATTTTTTATAATACTACATTATAGTATATTATACAATAAAAAATAAAAGAGAAATAATTAGGAAAAAATTGAAGGGAAGTTTTTTTGTTTTTGGTATTTAGTCGTTAGTCGATGGCATTTGGTCGTTAGTTAAAATGCAAAGATAAAGATGTGGGTGTAGGTTCATAGTTTATAGTTTTTGGTTTTTGTTGAAATAATTGTGGGAATATATGAAAGTAGTCGTTAGTGTATGGTATTTGGTATTTGGTAAATATAAATATGCGGGAATAAGCGTGGGTGTAAAAGATAAAGGTGTGGGAATAAGTGGAGGAGATTGCTGCGCCTGCCAGAGGCAGGCTCGCAATGGCAAAGAAAGAAGCAGTGGGCAGTAATTGCTAAAGGGGAAAACAAAGCCATGGGCGACTATCTTTGTAAGTAGCGGGTAAATACTGATAATTAGCGCAATATTTTTAGTATACCTATTTTTCTGGCAAATCATTTATGACACAATTATGAAATTAATTTTCGTAGAGATAGATGTCAAAGTCTTCACTGCCGAATTTTTTGACATGTACTTTTTCCAGAGAAGTTCTTGGTATGAATACCCGGTCATTGTTGTCCAGAGGGTCTATGGGAAAAGCAAAAAAGCCGCTCTTGTCCGGGGAATAGCTAAAGGTAGTGCCATAAAAATTCTCGCCATCCTTAAAGACTATTATGATCCTGCGCTGAGGAGGTGGAGCTGTTTGATACCCGTTGAAAGTCCGGACTTTTTTATAATCTTTATTACCAAGAAAATTCTTTACGAAAAATATCGCTTTAAGGTCATTGACATTAATTTTTATTTTATCCTCTTTCGCTGTTTCCATATCATCTTCAACAAGATAGAGGTGAAAAAAATCTTCAGCAGGATTAAAATCAGTGGTATAACCCTTCACAATAGTGCCATCATTGTATTTTACTACAATCTTTTTCCCCAACATTGTTTGGTGTTCCCTTTCTATTCTATTTTAAAAATTTTTTCTTATTTCTTCTATTGCTTCTTGTTTGATTCGGGAAACCTGTCTTTGAGTTAATCCCAATTTCTCAGCTACACTAATCTGGGTCAAGTCCTGGTAAAAGAGATAATAAATTACCTGTTTCTGTACTTTTTTTAGAGTATTGAGAATATTTTTTAAATGTATAATATCCTCTACGGGCAATTGGAAGGATTGGTATTCCTTGCTTTTAATTTTGTCCAGAAGTGGAACGTTTTGCTGCTCATTTTTTCTCAAATCTTTATCTAAAGATAGTATCTGAACTGCATTTCTACCTTTTAATATTTCTTTGATACCATCTTCGGTGATATTAAATCTATCGGATATAGTTTCAATGGTAGGGAATTTAGAGTGTTTTTTCCTATATTTTTCCACAAACAGGTCAATCTTCTTGTTATAATCCCTGACCCAATGTGGAATTTTTACTATGGCATATTTGTCTCTGATGTAATGGCGAATCTCTCCATTTATAAGCCAGGTGGCATAGG
The DNA here is from genome assembly GCA_029556475.1 of Candidatus Atribacteria bacterium. Classification (GTDB taxonomy): domain Bacteria; phylum Atribacterota; class Phoenicimicrobiia; order Phoenicimicrobiales; family Stramentimicrobiaceae; genus Stramentimicrobium. Next base: position 2,368 of record JAKQEP010000145.1, on the reverse strand, counting down.
TTACAAATTTTACCCCCTTTTCTTCGTTAAATAACTGCAGGGCATTGAGCAAACCAAGAAAACCTATTTGCTCTAAATCCTGGGGCGATTCACCAGAATTAACATATTTTCTGGCGATAGCCTTGACCAGGGGCTTATATTTATTAACCATCTCGTCGCTGAGCTTATTTATTTCCATACTTTCCGTTTTTTAATTTCTTTTCTTATTTTATGAATATCAATAGGTTCCTGTAAATCAATCTCTTTTCTTCTTTTCTGATCAATGGAAATTTCCTGAGCAGCCTTGCGCGCCTTTAATGCTTCTTTAAGTATTTCCGGCGAAAGCTCAAGCATCTCGGAAAGCTCATTAATAGTCGGAAATCGGTCAAATTGTTTACGATAGGCAGCCAGCATCTGATTTAATAATTTATTTATCATAACAGAGAGCCAATCGGGGACCTGAACTCTTTTATTCTTCTCTCTTATATAATTGCGTATTTCGCCACAGATAAGATGCCGGGCATACTGCTCAAAGGTGACGCCCTGTTCCTTCTGTTGATAGAGATTTACAGCATTTAAAAGACCAATGTAACCTGCCTGTAGGAGCTCTTCTTCCGGTTCACCGGAATTCAAGAATTCCTGAACAATCTCTTTTAAAAAATCGAGATGCTCTTCTATTATTTTGCTGTTATTGTTTCGTTCAGTATTGTTGTATGCTGCTTCTTTTGCTACCATTTTTTATATCCCTTCAAATTCAAAAATATAATTTATTTTTGTTACTGGACCAGGTTAACCATACTGAAGATGGGCAGATACATAGCGATAACCATTACACCTACTACACCGGCAACAACAACCATCAGAATGGGTTCAATAACTGAGGTGAGTTGCTCTACTGCCCTTTCCACTTCCTGGTCATAGAATTGAGAGACATTTAATAACATTGTTTCCAGCTCCCCACTCTCTTCACCCACCAGTATCATCTGAGTTACCATAGGAGGGAAGACTCTACTTTCCTCTAAAGGAGTGGAGATACTCTGCCCTTCTTTAATGCGGTCTGCTGCATTCATAACCGCCTCTGCCAGAATATCATTACCGATGGACTCAGCAGATACTCTGAGTGACTGGATGATGGGAACACCGCTGCGAATTAAGGTACCCAGAGTTCTGGTGAAACGGTTTATGGAGGTCTTCAGGAACAGATTGCCGAAAATAGGAATTTTTAATTTTAATCGGTCAATATTCTTATGCCCCTGTTTGGTACGCTGATAAGCTATAAAGGCAATAACAATAAGGGCTAAAAAAGCAAAAAAGATATACCAGTAACGGTTAAAAACTACGGTAAACCAGACCAGCATCTTGGTTAAATAGGGAAGCTCTCCGCCAAACTGCTGGAATACACCTACAAATTGGGGCAGGATAAAGATGAGTACAAAAACACCCATTACAAAAGCTGCACCAAAAATAAACATAGGATAGGTCATAGCAGACTTTATTTTCTGACGCAGCTCATATTCTTTTTCCATAAGGGTAGCCATACGATTTAAGATATCATCGAGCACACCGCCGATTTCCCCTGCTTTTATCATATTGATATATAGTTTGGAGAATGTTTCAGGATGACTGGCAAAGGCATCAGCAAGGGTCGAACCTCTTTCTACACTCTTTTTAATGTCTTCAATTTTTTCGGCTAAAAGTTTGTTCTCGGTTTGTTTTGACAATATTTCCAGACAGCTGACCAGAGTCAAACCGGCACTAACCATAGTGGCAAATTGCCTGTAAAAGATGGCTAAATCTCTGATTTTAATGGATTTAAAAAGTCTTATTTCAGTGGATTGAAGAGATTTTTTCTTTTGTTCTATGGAAATAATAAAATATTTCATCTCCCGGAGACGTTCTATAATCGCCTCCCGGCTGTCCCCTTCTAATACTCCGGTAAAAAGCTGTCCTGAATTGTCTCGTGCTCTATAGGAAAAGGTTGCCATAAAATATTTCACCCCCTAATTATAGTGATGGGTAATCAGTAGATAGTGATTAATTATAAGATTATAAGATATTGTAAGATTATGACAAACATAATCGTACATATAATTATATATATGTATATAGTATTAGTATACCATTAAAAGTCATTAATTAAAATCATTGCGGGTGAGAATGGATGAGATTGCTTCGTCGCTTCGTTCCTCGCAATGACAAAAAAGGAAAGCTCCTCCAATGACATTCTAATTGATGGTCATTGGTAAATAGTAATAGTGGCATATGCCACTAGGTCTCGTCTAATTATATATAAAATTTAATCTTTTAACAATTGATCTTTGACAATCTTAACATATTCACAAACTAAATTCTCAGATAATGAGGTGATGTAAGCTATCTCACCTATGCC
>JAKQEP010000144.1 GCA_029556475.1 Candidatus Atribacteria bacterium | reverse complement strand
AATATAGGTGTATTGGGATTTACACTGATAATGTTTTCAGACATATAAACATCAACGGTTTCATTCTCATAATGGTGATGTTTTGCCTTATAAATTTCCTGTCTGGTAATTATACCTACTAATTTTCCATTATCCATTACTGGAAAACCATTGTGACCATAGCGAAGCATAATTTTGTTTGCTTCTTCTATAGTAGTGCTTATATCAATGGTTTTGACAGGAGTAGTCATTATATCAATAGCCAGTGTTTCCAGTTGAATATGCTTTTCCAGCAACTGCTTTATCCTATTTTCGGTATCAATTAACGACATATCTCTGATAACAGCAGATGCAGCCTGAGAATGGCCCCCTCCTCCCATTGTTTTTAAAATTTCACCCACATTCACTGAACTACGATTACTTCTGGCTACCACATATATTCTGTTCCTCATATTTACCAGAACAAAAATGATATCACTGTTCATAATTTCTATTAATTTGTGAGTAATTAAAGCTAAACCTTCGATATATTCTTTTGCATTTGAAATTGCAAAAACTGCACTAACACCTTTAAAATATAATTCTTGAGAATTAGAAATAAGTTGGTTCAATAATTTCTTTTGTTTAAAGTTTAAACCAATATTGGTAAATTTGTTTACTATCCTTAAATTTACTCCAATGGAAAAAAGATAACTTAAAACATCTATATCATCTTTGGTGGTAGTGGAAAAAGAGAGAGAGCCAGTGTCCTCATAAATACCCAGGGCAAATAGTGTAGATTCTAAGGGTGTTACAGAAATATTTTTTTTAATGATATCCTTTAACAATAAGGTTGTAGTAGCTCCAACTGTTTCAATTTTGCTTCTATTAGAAATAATATCATTGTCGGTAGGAGGGTGATGATCGTATATTATTACTGAAAGATTTTCTTTATTTAAAATCGATTCAAATTGACCAATCCTATCTCTTTGTCTGGTATCCACAATAATCAGTTCGGTTATCTCTTCTAAATCAATTGTTTTAATTGAAGAAATGCACAGGGCATTTTCATATAACAAAAGAAATTTACGAACATTTTCTTCAATAGCACCTGGAAAAACAACCAAAGCATCGGTATATATTTTTTTAGCAGCAATCATGGCTGCCAGGCAGTCAAAATCAGCGCTGGTATGACCAACAATTACTCTCATAAAATTTAAAACCACTTTAAGTACAATTAATATAATATTTAAAAAAATTTTAAAAAATACTTTTAGCAGAAAAGAAAGAAAATAGTGGTTTAAACTAGCTAATTACTTTTAATATTAACGGTTTTACTTCTGGTTTTTGATCAGTGATATGAAAGGATTTTTGGACACTTTCTTTAATCAAACTATATTTTTCCACACTGTTGAAATAGACAGTAGCCAGGGTTTCATTTGCCTTAACTGGATCTCCAGTTTTCTTTTTTAATATTATTCCAACAGATAAATCAATATGTTCATCTTTTTTCTTTCTACCTGCTCCTAATAACATTGCAGCCTGACCAATTGTTTTGGCTTGAACTTTACTTATAAAACCTTTTCTAAAAGAATAAATATCCTCATGATATTTTGCCCTGGGAAGTAAGGAAGGTTTCTTTATCTGGCTTATCTGACCATTCTGATTTTTAACAATCTCAATAAATTTATTCAAAGCCTTCCCACTTTTAATGGTTTCTTGCAACAAGGTAATCCCATCAATCTGTTTTTTTACAATTCCGGCAGCAATTAACATATATGAGCCCAGGAAAAAACATAACTCTTTTAGATCAGAAGGTCCTCTATTATTCAGTAATTCTATAGCTTCTTGAACTTCTAAAGAGTTTCCAACGGCATACCCCAATGGTTGCTCCATTGAGGAAATGATTACATATGTTTTTTTATGGTTACTTTTTCCAACATTGACCATTATTTTAGCTAAAGAAATAGCATCTGAAAGTTTTTTTAAAAAAGCTCCTTCTCCCACTGTCACGTTAAGAACAAAAGCATCTGCACCACCGGCAATTTTTTTACTCATGATGCTACTGGCCATTAATGGAATAGAATCAGTAGTTCCGGTAACATCCCTGAGAGCATAAATTTTTTTATCTGCAGGAGAAATATCGGCACTGGCACTTATAATGGAAGCTTTAGTTCTTTTTATATTTTCAATGAATTTTTCAATAGATAGGTCAGTTATAAAATTATTGATCGATTCTAATTTATCGATGGTGCCTCCAGTATGTCCCAGGGCTCTGCCTGATAGTTTTGGAACTGTTACCCCAGCAGCGGAGACCATCGGTATCAATGCGATTGTTGTTTTGTCTCCCACGCCACCAGAGCTATGTTTGTCAACTTTAATTCCCGGTATAGAGCTTAAATCAATTATTCTTCCAGACCGAGCCATGGCTATGGTCAGATGATTGGTTTCATCATAATTCATGCCCTTAAACCAAATAGTCATAAGAAATGCAGACATCTGATAGTCGGGAATGTTTTCATTCAAATATTCTCTAACCACAAAATTTATTTCATCTTCACTTAAAATCAAACCATTCTTCTTTTTCTCAATAATTTCAATAATATCCATAATAAAAATATATTGTTATAGAAAAGAAATTGAAAAATATAAGCTCCTTCCCCACTGTATTATAAAATTTTTGAAGCATCACCTAAAACCTATAATATTTTAATAGTACTAATCCATAATTAGAAAAGTGTCATTGTATAAAAATATATAATTCTTATCCACCCTAATTTTAGAGATACTATATAAAGAGTGGAATAAATACCAAGGCCACAATAGACATAACTTTAATAAGTATGTTCATTGATGGTCCTGCTGTATCTTTAAAAGGATCTCCCACTGTATCTCCAATTACTCCTGCCTGATGTGTGGGTGAATTTTTTCCACCAAAATTGCCTTTTTCAATATATTTTTTTGCATTATCCCAAGCTCCTCCAGCATTAGCCATCATAATTGCTAAAAATACACCAATAACTACAGAACCCAGGAGAAGTCCTCCCAAAGCTTCAGGACCCATCACTTTTCCTACTACAATAGGGGTGATAACTGCTAACAAACCAGGGACAATCATCTCTTTTAAGGCTCCTTTGGTACTGATATCTACACATTTCTCAGGTTCAGGTTTTGCAGTTCCTTCTTTTAAACCAGGGATTTCCTTAAACTGTCTTCTTACCTCTTCAATCATTAGAGAAGCTGTTTTACCGACAGCTTCTATAGCCATGGCAGCAAACAAAAAAGGTAGAATACCTCCAATAAAAATTCCGATCAGAACTAAAGGTTCTGTGATACTTATGATGGTAAGATTTACAGAACTGGAATAAGCACTGAATAGTGCTATTGCTGTCAAAGCTGCAGAGCCTATAGCAAAACCTTTCCCAATAGCTGCTGTAGTGTTCCCGACTGCATCAAGAGAATCTGTGATTTCTCGGACTTCCGGTTTTAGACCTGCCATTTCTGCAATTCCACCGGCGTTATCAGCAATAGGTCCATATGAGTCTACCGATACGGTCATTCCTACAATAGAAAGCATACCCACAGCTGCTACTGATATACCATAAAGCCCTGCAAAATAGTAGGATATATATATAGCTAAAGAGATGGTCATTACTGGTAGTGCAGTGCTTTTCAATCCCAGGGCAAATCCTTCAATAATGGTTGTTGCAGCACCAGTTAAAGAAGATTTTGAAACTTTTTTTACTGGGGCGTAATCGTATGAGGTGTAATATTCAGTAAAAAAGCCTATTGCTACTCCTGCAATCAAACCGGATATAGTAGCAAAAAAGATAGACATATTGCCAAATAATGTATACGATAATACTAAAGAAGAAATGATAACTAAAATTCCGCTAATATAAGTTCCCATATTTAGTGCCATATGTATATTTTTGTCATCTTTTGGTGAAACAAAGAAAGTAGCAATAACAACTGAAATAACCCCACAGGCAACTAGAATTAAAGGATATATAACATAATTAACGGAGTTGTAATATAAGCTTCCCAGAATCATGGTTGAGACAATGGAGCCCACAAAAGATTCAAATAAATCCGCTCCCATACCGGCAACATCGCCAACATTATCCCCTACATTATCAGCTATTACAGCTGGATTTCTGGGGTCATCCTCCGGTATCCCCGCTTCAAGTTTACCCACCAGATCTGCTCCGACATCTGCTGCCTTGGTATAGATACCTCCTCCAACTCTGGCAAATAAGGCAATGGAACTGGCACCCAAAGCAAATCCGTTTATCAAATTTGGGTCATCAAAGAAATAATATAGAATACCCAACCCCACCAGGCCAAAACCAGCAACAGATAATCCCATTACGGCTCCTCCTGAAAAAGCAATCTTTAAAGCTTTGCTTAATCCGAATTCCTGTGCAGCAAATGTTGTCCGCGAATTGCTTTTAGTGGCTATCTTCATACCAATAAAACCAGTTAATGCAGAACAAAAAGCACCTAAAATAAATGAAAATCCAGTGATGCTCCCTCTTACCCAGAATATTAATATGCTAACTACTACTACAAAAATAACTAAAAAAGAGTATTCTCTTTTTAAAAAAGTCATTGCCCCTTTTTCAATGGAATGAGACAGCTGGACCATCATATCACTACCCGCATTCTCTTTTAAAACTTGCCTGGCTAATATTGTTGCGTATAATAATGCAATAACTCCACTTAAAATTGCTAAAAGTTTTAGCGCAATCATTTGGTATAGCTCCTTTTTTGTTTTTATAATATTTATAAATAGTATTAATATTACATTTATTCTATCATAAAAATAGAAATGAAGGTGATTTCCTGTACTAAAAATAGAAGAAATACCACCTTCATAAAAACAGAAGTAAAATTCCAAAAAATCATTAGTTTTATATTCTGTTAAAAATATTTTTGAAATAAAGATAGCTAATTATTGCTGTTTTTGCTCTTTTCTTTTAAAACAGCCTGTGCTGCAGCTAATCTGGCGATAGGCACCCTGAAAGGAGAACAGCTTACATAGTTCAAGCCAGCATTATGACAAAATTCTACCGAATTTGGTTCCCCCCCATGTTCTCCACAAATACCGATTTCTAAATGAGGATTAGTTTTCCTTCCTAATTCCACACCAATTTTAATCAATTTACCAACACCAGCTGGATCAAGAACTTCAAAAGGATTATCCTTTAAAATGCCTTCTTCGACATATTTTAATAAAAACTTTCCCTCTGCATCATCTCTGCTGATTCCAAAGGTTGTTTGAGTCAAATCATTAGTACCGAAAGAGAAAAATTCTGCATATTCGGCAATTTCATCAGCAGTTAAAGCGGCTCTGGGCAATTCTATCATAGTACCTATTTTATATTCCAGAACTATTTTCTCTCTGGTGAGTATTTCTTTGGCTATCTTTTTTATACTATTGTAAATTGGCTTTAATTCGTTGATATGGCTGACTAAAGGAATCATTATTTCAGGTTTTACCCTAATACCCTGTTTAATCAATTCAATACTTGCTTCAATGATTGCTCTGGCTTGCATCTCATAGATTTCAGGGTATAGAAGTCCCAAACGGCACCCTCTTAAACCAAGCATGGGGTTCATTTCCCGCAACATCTCAATTCGTTCTAAAATCTTTTCCTGTTTTTTCAATTCATCTTTATTTTCTTTAGTTGATTTTAACTGGGCGACTTTAGCTAATGTTTCCTCATAATTTGGTAAAAATTCATGTAAAGGAGGATCCAGGAGACGAATAATTACCGGTAGATCATGCATTTCTTCTAATATTTTTACAAAATCACTTTTTTGCATCGGTAAAAGCTTATCTAGGGCAATCTGTCTTGACTTCTTATTATCGGCAATAATCATAGCTTGAACAATAGGTAATCTCTCAGGAGCCATAAACATATGTTCTGTCCTGCATAGACCTATCCCTTCTGCCCCCAAATCTCTCGCTTTTTTGGAATCTTCGGGAGTATCAGCATTGGCATATACACCTAATTTTCTAATGTTATCGGCCCAGGAAAGCAGTAGTTTAAATTCTTTACTCATTTTTGGCTCTATCATAGGAACCTTGCCCATAAAAACGTGACCGCTACCTCCATCAATAGTAATATAATCATCTTTTTTTATTATTTTATCGTTGACTTTGAATAACTCCTTTTCCAAATTTATAATGATGTCATTGCTGCCAGCTACACAGGGCATGCCCATTCCCCTTGCTACTACTGCAGCGTGACTGGTCATTCCTCCTCTACTGGTTAAAATCCCCTTTGCCTGGACCATTCCATGAATATCATCAGGAGTGGTTTCCTGTCTGACCAGGATGACAGCTTCACCATTTTTGCCTCTTTTTTCAGCCTCATCAGCCGTAAAGATAACCTTACCTGATGCTGCACCAGGTGACGCTGGTAAACCAGTAGCTATTGGTTCTAACTCTATATTGGGGTCAATTCTACGGTGAAGGAGCTGATTTAATTGATTGGGGTCTATCCGTTTTAAAGCAGTATTTTTATCGATAAGACCTTCTTTCACCATGTCAATTGCAATTTTTAAAGCAGCCTGAGCAGTTCTCTTTCCATCTCGCGTTTGGAGAATGTAAAGCTTATTTTTCTCTATAGTAAATTCGTAATCCTGGACATCTTTATAATTATTCTCTAATATTTTTACCTTTTCAATCAATTGCTTATAAACATCAGGCATTTCTTTTTCCAATTGGGTAAGAGATTTTGGCGTTCTTATTCCAGCTACAACATCTTCTCCCTGAGCATTTAAAAGGTATTCTCCATAATTTTCTTTCTCTCCTGTTGAAGGATTACGTGTGAAACCGACTCCTGTCCCTGAATCAGTTCCCATGTTCCCAAAAACCATCTCCTGAACATTAACCGCAGTACCCAGGTCATCTGGAATTCTATGAATTCTTCTATAGGTAACTGCCCTTTTATTATCCCAGGAACTGAAAACAGCTTCTATGGCCATCCTTAATTGTTTTTGTGGGTCCTCCGGGAATTTTTCCCCTATTTCTTTATAGACTAATTCTTTATATTTCTTAACTACCTCTTTCAGCCCGGAAATACTGATTTCAGAATCATTTTCAACCTTTTCCTTTTGTTTTGTCTCTTCCAAAATCCTTTCAAAAAGTTCTCCTTTTATATCCATTACCACATTTCCAAACATCTGAATAAATCTTCGGTAACTGTCAAAGGCAAATCTTTCATTGTTTGATTTTTTAATTATACCCTGCATAGTATGTTCATTTAAACCTAAATTTAAAATGGTATCCATCATACCAGGCATAGAAATGGCAGCACCGGAACGAACGGAAACCAATAATGGGTTTTCAATATTGCCAAAGATTTTGTTTGAATTTTTTTCTAATTTTTTGAGATTATCCTGTACTTGTTCCCATAAACCTTCCGGGAATTGTTTTTGATTTTTAGTATATTCAATGCAAGCCTCTGTGGTAATGATAAATCCCTGGGGGATTGGCAAGCCCATTTTAGTCATTTCAGCCAGGTTAGCTCCTTTGCCACCCAATAATTTTTTCATTTCTTTATTGCCTTCATCAAAATAATAGACATATTTCTTCATTTTATTTTAATCTCCTCTAATTGTCCCTTTTGCCAGGGCGATTTTGCTTAGATCAGCAACAGTAAAATACAAATCAGCAATATTTTTTAGTAACGCCAGACGATTATTACGTAAATTCTCATCATCTACCATTACTAAAACTTCATCGAAAAAAACATTGACTACTTTATTTAAGGTTTTCAGACAAGCATAAGCCTCATCATAACATTGTTTTGTCATTATTTTTTCAATTGCCTCTTTTGTCTTTATATATTGATTGTAAAGACTGTGCTCTTCTTTCTCCTGTAAGATATTTACATCAATTTCTAAATTTGATGTGTTTTTAGATAGATTAGAAGCTCTGGTAGCAGCGGTAATTGTTTGGAGGAAATTTGAGGTATGGTATATTCTCTGAATGGAGGTTATACGATTTAAAATATCAAAAATACTATTCGGATTTTTAGCTAAAACCGCATCAATGATATCATATCGGTATTGTTTTTCTAAAAGCAGGTAACGTAACCGTTGAAAGATAAAATCTTTTACCATTTGAATACTAATCTTATTTTTAAAATTAAGCTGTTCTGCTAAGTCCCTGTTTGCTAAAAAAAGATTTATATTTAAATCAATTACCTTATCAACAGAAAAATGTATTTTTTGCAATATAATTATATTGATAATTCCCAATGCTTGTCTTCTTAAGGCATAAGGATCCTGAGACCCGTCAGGTATTAAACCGTTAATAAAACAGGATACTATATTATCTAATTTATCAGCAATGCTAAGTATGCTACCGGTAATAGTTTTTGGATAATTATCACCGGAGAATCTGGGTAAGTAATGTTCGTAGATGGTAGTAGCAACCTGTGAGTCTTCTCCCTGAAGAAGTGCATACTCCCTGCCCATAATTCCTTGAAGTTCTGGGAATTCTTTTACCATTTCGGTAACAAGGTCTGATTTGCATAATTGAGCAGATCTTTCTAATATCACTATGGGATTGGAATCAGAACTTATCTTTAATTCTTGAGCAATCCTTTTTGACAGTATGGTTAACCTTTCAACTTTATCATAAATGGTTCCTAAATTTTCTTGAAAAATGACATTCTTCAATTTTAACCTGTTCCTGTCTAATGGTTTTACACCCGGTTGGGTGATTTTTTGATCTTCCTGGTAAAAGAACTTGGCATCTTCTAACCTAGCTTTTAAGACTCTCTCGTTTCCTTTTATAATAGATTTTGTAAATCTATCTTCATTGCCATTGATGACCACTAAAAATAGTGGTAATAAAGTACCATCATTATTAAAAATTGGAAAATATTTTTGATGCTTTATCATTACTGCAGATAATACCTCTACTGGTAAATTAAGATATTTTTCATCAAATTTACCAATTAATACCTTCGGACATTCCACCAAATTTTTAACTTCATCTAACAATTCCTCTTCTATACATACTTTACCATCATTATCCCTGATTATTTGAAAAATTTGATTTTGAATATCTTCCTTACGTATTTCAGGGTCAATCATTACAAATTTTTTCCTCATGGCATCAAAATAGTTTTCAACATCATTAACTTTTATGGGACCTGAAGCAAGAAGGCGGTGACCGTAGGTTATCCTGCCGGAAGTCAGGTTATTCAGTTTAAAAGAAACAATTTTATTGTCATGTAATGCTAATAACCAACGTATCGGTCTAATAAACTTAATCGATGAAAGACCCCATCTCATTGATTTAGGCAGTTTAATACTATTAATTAAATTCAAGCAAATCCCTGGTAACAATAATCCTAATTTCTTACCTTTTATTAATTTTCTGGCAAAAATATATTCGCCTTTATTACTTTTTTCAATTATTAACTCTTTTAATTTAACTCTGTTTGTTTGGGCAAATTTAATAGCAGGTTTTTGCGGTTTACCTTCGGAATCGAAAGCAATTGTCACTGAGGGTCCTTTAATTTTATGGAAGATATCTTTTTGGCGGGGGGCAATACCATCGACAATAACTATTAACCGTCTTGGGGTTCCCATAGTAGAAATATTTTGATAATCAATATAAAGTTGCTCCAAAATATTTATGGTATTGTTCTTTAAATTTTTTAAAAAATTATCAATATAGATGGATGGTATCTCTTCAGTGCCAATTTCCAAAATAAATTTGCTCATGAACACAATCCTTTGAGTAAAGGGTAACCCAATTCCTCTCTTTGTTTAATATATAATTGAGCGCATTGTTTTGCCAATTCTCTTACCCTCGCTATATAGGCTATCCTTTCTGTAATGCTGATGGCTCCTCTGGCATCTAAAAGATTAAAAGTATGTGAGCATTTTAAGGTATAGTCATAAGCGGGAATAGGTAATTTTTTTGAAATTTGTTCTTTTGCTTCTTTTTCAAAAAGGCTAAATAAAGAAAAAAGCATTTTTACATTTGCTGTCTCAAAATTATATTTCGATTGTTCAACTTCTATCTGGTGTTGAATTTCGCCATAGGTAGTATTGTTATTCCAGAATAATTCATAAATATTATCTTTTTGCTGAACTACCATAGCTAAACGTTCTATCCCATAGGTAATTTCCACTGGAATAGGGGTTAGGTCAATACCTCCTGCTTGTTGGAAGTAAGTAAACTGGGTAATCTCCAGACCATCTAAAACTATTTCCCATCCTAATCCCCAGGCACCCAGGGTTGGCGCCTCCCAATCTCCCTCCATAAATCTAATGTCATGCTCTGGACGATAAATACCAATTTTTTCCAGACTCTGTAAATAAATTTCCTGGATATTCTCAGGGGAAGGCTTAATAATAACCTGAAATTGATAGTGTTGCTGTACTCTGTTGGGATTGTCGCCATATCGTCCATCAGCAGGTCTTCTAGACGGCTCAACATAGGCCGTTTTCCAGGGTTCTGGGCCCAGTACCCTCAAAAATGTAGATGGGTTCATTGTCCCCGCACCCACCTCAGTATCATAAGGGGTAAGTATTAGACAGCCTTTTTTACTCCAATATTTTTCTAAATTAAATATAATATCCTGAATATTCATTTTTGTATATGCCTAAACCATCTTTACCTTATTATAAATAAAACCCTCTCCATAAACCTATGATAAATCTCAAAAAAAGAGAGGGATAAAGATTATGATGTAATAAATATAACAAAATCATTTTATGATGTCAAAAATATCTAAAGCGATATTGCCGCAAATAATCTATCTACTTAAACAATTTTAGTCTATTTAAAAAGTGTTTACTCTGATTTTCTATTTCAAAATGGTATTTTAGATAAATATCAGCAATTTTCCCCAGTTCATTTAGAATAGGTTCATCAATTTTTTTATTGTGTATCTTTTTCAGGTCGGCATCCTGTATCCTTTGTAACAGTTTAAGAAGATAGTTGCTCATTTTTATTTGATAATAACCCGCATTTTTCTGGCAACTAAAACAGCTGATTCCACCTTTGGTTATATCAAAAATATAATGCCCCTCTTTATTAAATATACTATGACAATGTATACATCTTTCTAATTCGGGCTTATAGCCTAAAAGGGTAAAGAGTTTCCATTTAAATGATTCAGTTAAAAGAACTGGATTTTGTTCATCCCTGAGTAGCAACAGAAGGTTTTTGAATAAATTATATAATCTTTTATTGTGGTCTTCTTCAACAGTCAATTTATCAACAATTTCTGCACAGTGAATAGCCAATCCATATCGAAAAAGATCTTTACTCTGTGAAAAAAAAGAATTCACAATCTCTGATTGACTTATAGTATTCATATTTTTCCCTCTATAGAGTAACAGCCTGTTTATGGTAAGATTTTCCATGCTACTACCAAATTGGCTTTTTGTCTTTCTCACTCCTTTGGCTATAGCTTTAATCTTACCATGATCATCACTAAAAATAGTGACAATCTTATCTGCTTCATTCAGTTTTATACTTTTCAAAACAATTCCCTCTGCTCGAAATAAGCGATTCATTAAAAAACTCCTGTTTATATTTAAAGAGAAAAAAATCAGTCAAAAAACACCATAAGAATATAAAATTTTACAAATTAACTGATTTTAGGTGAAAGAGAGTGTGAAACTATTGTAACTATAAATTTTTGAGTTAATTAATGTTAAAACCTGTAAAGGCGTCGGGAAGCAATTCTATTGCCTTTATTATTTTAATTTTGTTCTGAAGGTTGCTCATTATCACATCCATATTTGGAGAAAATTCCACCATTACCTGCCGGCATGCACCACAGGGTGAACAAGGTTCTTCGGTATCCCCGATAATGGCAATTGCCTTAATATTTTTATATCCATCAGCGACGGCTTTAAAGATGGCTACCCGTTCAGCACAAATAGACAAACCAAGGGAAACATTTTCAATATTACAACCGGTAAATATAGTGCCATCTTCCGTCAATACCGCAGATCCTACCGTAAATTTTGAATAAGGTGCATAGGCTTTTAATCTTGCCTCTTTAGCTTCATCTAACAATTTTTGAAAGATATCTTTCATTTATTCAGCCTTCTTTATATCTTATTTAAACCAGACTCCACTATCTAATGACAATATATGTATCCATGTCAATCCTTTTTCAAGAGTTATTGGCAAACAATTACTGTCATAAAAAACAGTCTGGTCATCTTTATTTTTTTTAATCCATTTTATGGGCTGATAATTACCTGAATGAAAAAAATTACCCTTCCCTTCCCCGATAAGGTCAACCTGAATTCTTCCGAATTTGTCCCCCACAGTGAACAAAAAAAGATGACCATTCAATTGATATTCTAGAAAAATAGTAACGACTGCTTCTTACCGGACCTATGGTAATATTGTTATCTTCAAAATAAAGCGCCATTAGTCTGGTAAAAGGATATTCAACTTCAATTTCATAGATAATATCAGCTTCTCCTATCCCTCTTTGGACTTTCCGTTCCTTGGGAGAATTGCCAATCATTACTGCAATTGGCCGATTTCTATTAAGAATTTCGGCAAAGATATTTTTATTAAAAAGAAAAAATAAAATAATTACTATAATTAGAAGAAAAAATCTTCTTTTACCATTATTTGATTTTCCCATTTAAAAACTTATTTTTTCCAACAAAAATTAAAATTTCTTTTATTTATAATTTTTTATATTTTTTATATTGTAAAAATAAAGCAAGAGACAAACCAAAAATACCAATTATATCGGTTAATAGGTCTGGTGATATAAGCATTATGGCCACAATGAATAACAGAACCCTTTCATAGAGTTCTGTTTTAACCATTAAAAAGCCACTGGCTGCTGCTCCAAGGGCTAAAACACCAGCTAAAGAGGTAACCATTAATCGAATAGTAAGCAAAGCAGGCCCTTGTATGCCCATTAAGGCAGGGTTTATGGCAAATATATAGGGAATAAGAAAGCCAGCTACTGCTAATTTTACGGCATTAAATCCTGTTTTCATAGTATTTCCACCAGCTATACCTGCTCCAGCATAAGCAGCTACTGCTACTGGTGGAGTTAAATCAGCAATAATTCCAAAATAAAGTATAAACATATGTGCAGCTAAAGGAAGAATCCCCAATTGTATTAAAGCTGGTGCAGCCATAATAGCTAAAATAATATATTTAGCAGTGGTTGGTAAACCCATACCCAATATTATAGAGGCTATCATGGTAAAAAATAGCGTTGGCAATACCTTACCTCCTCCCAATGCTACAATTCCACTGGCAATTTTTAAACCAAAACCAGTTAAAGTTGTTACGCCAACTACCATGCCTGCACAGGCACAGGCTGAAGCAACTCCCAAAGCACCTTTGGCACCATCCTCAAAGGCACCAAAAAAATTCTTTAAGTTTAACCTGGTTTCTTTTTTAATCATACTTGCCGCTAAGCTCATAACGATAGCCCAAAAAGCTGCAAATATTGCTGTATAACCTCTGACCATTAAATATACTAATCCCAAGAGCGGCAATATCAGATGGCCTTTTTCTTTCAATACCTGTTTGGCTTTAGGTAACCTCTCTCTTGGCAAGCCCTTTAAACCATTTTTGCATGCTTCTAAATGAACCATAATCATTACAGCAGCATAATAGATAATTGCTGGAATAGCGGCAGCTGCTGCAATTTTTATATAGGGAATTTGTAAAAACTCGGACATAACAAATGCTGCGGCGCCCATTACCGGGGGCATTATCTGACCTCCAGTAGAAGCTGCAGCTTCTACTGCACCGGCAAAATCTTTTTTATACCCTATACTCTTCATAAGAGGTATGGTAAAGCTACCAGTAGTAACTACATTTGCTACTGAACTACCGCTGATAGATCCCACAAAACCACTGGCAATAACTGCTACTTTTGCTGGCCCTCCTGTAGTATGTCCTGCAAGAGCCATTGACAAATCAATGAAGAATTTTCCCATTCCAGTTTTATTTAAGACAGCTCCAAAAAGTATAAAAAGAAAAACAAAGGAAGAAGAAACTCCTAAGGGAATGCCAAAAATGCCTTCTGTCTGCATATAAAGATGTTCTATAATTCTTTCCAGGGAATATCCTCTATGGGCAAAATAACCGGGCATATAAGGTCCAAAATAGGCATATAACAAGAATACAATTACCACTATCGGCAACTCCGGACCGATTGCTCTTCTGGTAGCTTCCAAAACCAATAATATGGTAATCCCACCCATAAAAAGATCAATTCTACTGGGCAATCCAGCTCTAAAAACAAGCTCTTCATAATAAACAATTAAATATAGACAACTTGCTGCACCTACAAAAGCTAAAATGATATCAAAAAAAGGTACCTTATCTTTGTCACTGCCAATACCTTTTTTTGTAGTAGGATATAGTAAAAATACTAATGCAAGAGTAAAGGCTAAATGTAATGCCCTTTGTTTTAATGCTAACCACAATCCAAACCCTCCAGTATAGAATTGAAACATTGACATACTGATAGCTATAATAGAAATAATAACCGCAATATAACCAGCAGGCTTTCTTACGTTTGACTCGGAGTCATACTGTTCTAATAATTTTTGTACATCAATTTTCTCCAGCTCATCAGTTATCAGGGTTTTCCTTTCAGGTTTACTTTCTTTATTCAAATTGTTTTTCATTTATTTCTCCTCAGCTAATATATTTTCCAGAAAATAATTAACCGTATTTATGCGCTTAATATCAATAGTTAATAGTGCATCACCTATTCTTTGGGATAAATCAATCTTTTGATTTTCGAATATAAAAACATTACCCCTATCACTATAAATCCTATAGAACAAAGGTAACTCAATTTTCCTGTGCATGTTTTTTATTTTAAACCTGTTTTCTTCTCTAACGAAGATTTCTTCTCCAAAGGCTGAATAAGGTAATCCTGCTCCATGGTCATAAAAATGAGTTTCAGAAAGAAACATTTTACCTTCATTATCTATTTCAAAAAATTCCCAAACAGGTGTTTGGGCAACAGAATGAACATATAAAAAAGCAAATTTTTGATTGGGAGAGATCTTCTTTTGAAAAATTATTCTTTCCTCAGGAAACGTTTTAATAACCAGAGTATAAAAAAAATTATTTGTCAAAAAAATAATAAAGAATATTATCAACAATAATAATAACACAAAACGGGGCAAATAAAAATGTGGTTTATTCTTCATAGAATCTAATTTTTTAAATTTGCATTAAACTTCTTAATTAAAAAATAATATCAAACAAAGAAGTCCGGATACCATCATCCTGCTCTAATAGTATCCGGACTTTATTAATAACAACTAATAGTAGATTATTATTTTATTAGCCCTATTTCTTTATAATAAAGTTCAGCACCAGGATGAAGCGGAATAGCCATACCAGAAAGCGCTGTTTCTAAAGTGATATTTTTACCCTGGGCATGTACAATAGCAAGAATGTTAACATTTTCCCAGAGGGCTTTGGTCATCTTATAGACTAATGTTGGGTCTAACTGTGAATCGCATATCCAAAGAGCCGGAGTAGCTAAAGATAAAACGGGTTCTTCTACACCTTTATACATACCGGCAGGAATCTCAGTAAGTCCATAATAAGGAATTTCCAAAATTAATTTTTCAGATACCCCTCTGTCTACTGGAACTATAACAAGGTCACGTACTGTAGCAATATTTATAATACTGGAAGTGGGATAACCAGCAGTGACAAAACCAGCGTCTATCTGCCCATCGATCAAACGGTCAGCCACTTCATTGAAATCAATATAATCAACACTCATATCATCATAGGTAAGACCATGAGCATTTAAAATAATTCTGGCATCTGCTTCAGTTCCACTATTGGGTGCACCAACTCCAACTCTTTTCCCTTTTAAATCTGCAATTGTCTTTACTCCAGAAGCTTTGGTAGCAACAATATGAATTGTTTCAGGGTATAGAGAGGCTATTCCTCTTAAATTTGTAATCGGTTGCTGACCAGCTTGAAGTCCGGTAGCAGTATAGGACCAATAGGTGGTATTGGCCTGTGAAAAAGCGGTTTCGATCTGATGTCGAGCAATCAAATTACAATTAGCGATTGAGGCACCTGAAGTCTGTGCAGTTACAATTAAACCTTCAACTTTATTGGAAAGCAATTGAGCCAAAGCACCGCCCAAAGGATAATAAGTTCCTCCCGTACCGCCAGTAGCAATGGCCAGAAATTTTTGTTGAGCTATGCCACTTATGCTAAATGTTAAAATCAAAACACTGATAACTAAAAACGTAATGAATTTTTTCATAAACTTAGAAAACCTCCATAAAATTTATTAATTTAAAAAATAGATATATGATTAACCTTTTTTTATCCCTCCTCTACTATTATTATTTTTAGGTTTACCTTTATATATACTGATAGTTTACCTTATTTTAAAGTAAAGTTCAACTTTTCATAAATTTTACATAACTAAATTTTAAACGATACAGTAAAATTAATGGCATTTCAATAGAAGAAAACTTGATAGTACATTTTATTAATAAATAACAAATTAAATAAATATATTATTGATTGGGATATTTATTATGTTTCTTTGTATCTTTCAAAATAACATTGAAAACTTCTTTTTCTAAAGCTTTCATTTGCTCATATTTGCTTTCACTATCATGTTCAAATCCCAAAAGATGCAGGAAACCATGAATCAAGAGCAATATTAACTCATATTGTAAGGAATGGCCGAGGTTGAGGGACTGTCTTTGTGCAGTTTCAACAGAAATCACAATATCCCCTAATAAATATTCCTCTTTCTTATGAAGTAAGGAAACTCTATTACTATTTCCATTTTCAATTTGACTGAAAGCAAGTACATCGGTGGGGGAATCTATATTTCGATATTCTTTATTTAATCTCTGTATTTCTTTGTCATCAGTAAGTAATAGGCTAACTTCACTTGCTTTTTCTTGTTTGGTTAATTTCATCGCTGTCAACAAAGTTTTTTTCATCTCTGATAGATCTAATGCTAGTTTCTGTCTGTTTTTTATTAACACTTTCACTTTGAGCGCGGTCCCTCTTTAATTTATTTATTAATTCTTCATCGGGATATTCAACTCTATTATGAAACATTCCGGTCAATACTCTGGAGAAAACATCTTTAATCTTATTTAATTCTCTTAAAGTGAGATTGCAATCATCAAGTTGACCATTAACTAGGTTTCTGTTAATAACATTCTGTGTTAAGTTCTTGATGCGGCTGGCTGTGGGATTATTTAAAGTTCTCGCTTCAGCTTCAAGCATATCGGCAAGTAAAATAACCCCTGCCTCTTTGCTTTGAGGCTTTGGACCCGAATAGCGATAGCTTTCTTCGTCCACCTCACTAGATTTATCGGTATTTGTTTGCAAGGCACGGTGATAAAAATAACTGATAATTCCTGTTCCATGGTGTTGATTTATTATATCAATAATTGATCTGGGCAATTTAAATTTTCTAGCCATATCCACTCCCTCTTTGACATGAGAAGCTATGACCAAAGCGCTTAAGCTTGGCTCTAAATCATCATGAATATTTTTATAAGCCTCCTGGTTTTCAGCAAAAAAGTAGGGTCTCTTTAATTTTCCTATATCATGATAGTAAGCGCCTACACGTGCTAAGAGGGCATTACCCCCAATCTCCTCAGTGGCAGCTTCAGCTAGATTGCCAACAACCACGCTATGATGATAAGTTCCTGGAGCATCAACCAGTAATTGTTTTAATAGTGGCTGGTTGGGATTAGTCAATTCCATAAGTCTAAATGAAGAAGATATGTCAAAAAAAGTTTCTAAAAAAGGAAGAATTCCTATGGTTAAAATAGCTGATGCAAAGCCATTCAATAAACCCCACATACTGTTTTGCAATATGTAATCAGCAGGATTCCTGTGTATTAAGCCCAAAGCTATAATAGATACAACATTAATCAGGGCAATTAAAAGGCCAGCACGGGTTAAGCTGGAGCGCTGAGTAGCTTTTCGAATACTAAAAATAGAAATTAACCCCCCTGCCAAGGCTACTACCATATAATCAATTTCACCTAAAAATATAAATCCGATATTAATGCAGATTAGGAATGTGACTTCTAAAGCCAATCTGGAATCAAGAGTGATAGCAATAAGCATGGAGGCAAAGGCGACAGGTATAATATATCCGGATATCTGGCTGCTGATTTTAGCAATAAAAATTGTAGATAAATAAATTACCCCTAATAATAATATTTTATTGAAATCATTATAGATTTCTTGATGGTAGTTGAAAATATATAAGCTTAATAAGGAGATGAACAATGTATTGATTAGAAATAAACCAAAAATTTCCTTGAAACGAATAATAGGATTTTGTAATCCTAAAGCTTCTAACCTTTCAATATGTTCATCGGTAACAATTTCTCCCTTTCTTATAATTATCTGATCTTTTCGGATGATATCTTTTACATCCCTTACGGCAGCTACAGCTTCTTGCTTTTTAGACAAGGTTGTTTCTTCATCTAAAAATAGACTTGGCTTCAGAAAATTTTCCCCGACTTCTCCTGCCAAAATAGCGGTATACGGGCTGGTAGATAATTCACTTATTTCCCTTACAATCTGTTTTTTTGCCAGTTCTATATCATTTTCTTTAACACCCTGTTGCATAATCTTTTTTAAGGAAAGACTAACATTCTCTTCAATTTCTTCTAAGGAAGACCGATCTAATTTAACCAAATTAATTAATAAAGGATTTCCTCTATCAAATAAATATTTATCTGCCACTATCCCTAATCCGTTATTAATTGAGGAGTTGTTTATCAGTTCATCGGGATTAAGGGTATTTTCAATTTGTCTTTCCTCTATAAGAAGGTTATATTGATTTCTTAGTTTTCTTATATCAGAAAAAAAATCCAACAATTCCCTTTCAGTATTTTCGATACTTGCTAAATTTAAGTTATATACCTCATGGGTTGATTTTGCTGCCTCTTCTTTTAATTTTTCAGTAGCTTTCTTATCTACGAATTCTATTGTTTCAGTTGCAGAAATATTTCTTGGAGCAACCTCTCCTGCTTTTAGCAATATTTTTCCAGGTACAAAGTTTATTGATAAAATAACGGTCATAATAATAATTATCAGAAAAATGAATAATAATCTTTGTAAAAAATATTTTTGAAATATTTTATTATTTTTTCTGCCTAATTTAACCATTCTCATTTATAAATTATTTCTTTCTAAGTTTTTTATAATTTTATTATCAATTTTAGAAGCATTTTCATAGGCATGGATAATTTCTTTAACCAATCTATGTCTAACTACATCCTTTTTTTCAAGATACACAAATGAAATTCCATTAATGTCTTTTAATATCTCGGCTATACTAACTAAACCAGAATTAGTTTTTTGGGGTAAGTCAACCTGAGTAATATCACCAGTTACAATAATTTTTGACCCAAAACCAAAACGAGTCAAAAACATTTTCATTTGTCCTAAGGTAGTATTCTGTGCATCATCTAAAATAATAAAGGAATTATTCAAAGTTCTCCCTCTCATATAGGCAAGTGGAGCAATCTCAATGGTTCCGCGTTCTAAAAAGTTTTGAAATTTTTCAGAAGGCATCATCTCATAAATAGCATCATACAATGGCCTAAAGTAGGGATCTATTTTTTCCATTAAATCACCTGGCAAGAAGCCAAGACTCTCCCCTGCTTCAACAGCCGGACGGACTAAGATTATTCTATCAACTTCTTTCTTCTTCAAGGAAGAAATAGCAATAGCGACCGCCAGATAGGTCTTTCCGGTTCCAGCAGGTCCAATAACAAATAATATTTCATTATTACCTATTTTTTCTAAAATTTTTTTCTGTCCTAATGTTTTCGGTCTAATTATTTTTTCTTTTTTAAAAACCTGTATCTCAAAATTGTATAGTTCATTTAACTGAAAAGAATTATTCTCTTTTATCATTTCAGTCTGATACTTAATTTCTGATAAATTAATTGGATTACCTTTCCGAATAATAGTTAATAAATCTTCGATAAGGACTGCTGCTTGTTTGACATCCTTTTTGTTGCCAGAAACAGTAAGATGATTACTATTTCTGGTGGAAATATTAACTGAAAATGCTTTACAGATATAATTTACCTTGGTATCAAGGTGACCAAACAATTCCCTCAGTTCATTTTCGCTTTTAACTAAAATGTGATGTTCGTACATTACATATCATTTCCAATCGTTCTATAGTAATTTCATTTAAATCATGACTATTATTTAGGTTTTTTCCTAAATGGTAAGCCGCTTAAAAGCAATAACTAAAAACACGGTTTTACAAAATTATTTTTAAGGATTAGTTTTGATTCCATTTTCCTTTTCAATCTGAGTCCTATGCCGATATTTATAGATGCACCAATATATTAATAATCTTAATGAAATGGCAAATTATTATAACTGATTTTTTAATATCCTGCAATCCAATAATGCCTATAGTTAGTGTCAACAAATTGTTGGCACTTCACCTCCGCCAGTATTCTTCAATTTTTCATCTATTTTGAACTCTTCTTCCAGGAATATGCAATAATAATAGAAATATCTATTTTATTTTATTAAAAGGAAAAGACCTGTCCAAAGACAGGTCCTTTCCTTTTTTAAAAAAATCATTACTTATTATTAGAGATTCTTCTAATAAGTTTACTAACATATTATAAACTTGTTCTGCATTGCAAGGTTACTTGCATTTTCACGACTTCCCCTCAAAATACTAAAACATAATAGTGGCATATGCCACTAGGTCTCGTCTAATTATATATAAAATTTAATCTTTTAACAATTGATCTTTGACAATCTTAACATATTCACAAACTAAATTCTCAGATAATGAGGTGATGTAAGCTATCTCACCTATGCCC
>JAKQEP010000138.1 GCA_029556475.1 Candidatus Atribacteria bacterium | reverse complement strand
AAATTAATACTTTGGACATTTACACCATATATCTAACTATACAATAGTATGTTATGACTTATCCACATCGTTTTTTTATGGGAATGCCTTAAATTTTTCAATTTGATTTCTGAACAGGAAATAAAGGTTTTTAATACATTTTTGCTGAGAAGATGATGATTGGATGAAGAGAGAGTAGAAAGGAAGCATTTGTAACTATAATAATAACAATAAATTTTGAAATCGGTTTAAAACCTGGTGTTATAAAACATTCATACCTTACGGAATTGAACTTAACCTATTCCCGGAGAATTATTAAAAATGTCCGAAGAGCGATATAATAATAGGGTTGGAAGCATAATTTAAGAGATTTTATTACCTCTACAAAGAAGGGATAATTAAATATGGGTATTATCAAATTCTGATGGTAAGTAAAGATGTTTTTTGTCCTTTGGTTTTTATAATAATAAATGAAAAGTTAAAGAACTATGAATTATTTTCAGGAAATGGAACAAGCATTGCATAAAATAAGAAGGAAGAAAAAATTAAAGCTGAAAGGTAGGAAGCTATGAAAAACATAGCATTATTGGCTATACTCTTGTTTTCAACTACAGTTCTTGTAGCTGGAGTTACAATGAATTACTCTTTGGAAACACCGAAAATTGAGGCAAAAGAACAATACACAAAAGTAAGTTTGGGAAAAGCACAAAGTTGGGGTCAACCGGGAAATCCTGATTTGCCCTGGTTTGGGATAAAGCTTTTGTTACCTGCAGGTTTTGCAGCGGAAAAAATTGTTGTTAACAGATATAATCCTGTTACTTACACTTTAGATAAGCCCATTATTCCGATTCAAAGAGCATACCCTTTTTCGCATACAAAACGGGAAACTCCGGAAAAGCCCAATACTGAAATTTATGAATCTCCTCTCCCCTATCCTCAAATTACGGATAATGGATTGATTACTTCCTTTTTGAGCGGTCAACCAATAGCTTTTTCGGCAATAAGTCCCTTTGCCTATTATCCTTTAACCAACGAGCTGATATTTTATAGAGAATTAAGTGTGGAAATTAGTTACAGCAACAGTGTCAGGGCAATAGAAGCAATGCGTTTTTTGAAACAGGATTCTTTTACGGCAAGCCGGTTGCAAAAAATTGTGGATAACCCTGAAAATATCACAATTACTTTCGCTCGTGAAACGGGAATTGAATATCTTATTGTGGCGGATGGGGAAAAAATAGCCCAGTGGACACCTCTAAAAACCTTTCAGGAAACACGCGGGAAAACAGTGCTGATAAAAAGTATAAGTGAAATCACAACGGAAAATCAGGGTGCTGACACCCAGGAAAAACTGCGTAATTACATTATATCTTTATATACAACCAATCCCTTGCGTTATGTTTTTCTGGCAGGTGATACAGATGTTATTCCTCATAGAGGTTTTTATGTTAGCGTAGATAGCAGTGGTGAAGGCACAGATGCTGATATTCCTGCTGATATGTATTATGCTTGTTTAGATGGAAACTGGAACACAGACGGGGATAGTTACTGGGGTGAAATGTATGAGACAGACCTTTCTCCGGAACTGGCAATCGGCCGTTTCTGCTATAATAACGATACGGAAATAGATAATTTCCTGAATAAACTGACAAATTATAGTAACAATCCTGTGGCAAATGAGATTAAATCAGCTTTTTTTGCAGGTGAATGGTTGTGGGATGGGCCTACCTGGGGTGGCGATTATATGGATGAAATGATTGGTGGAAGTAGTGCTAACGGCTATACAACAATCGGAGTTCCCACTTCCTGGAATATAACTACTTTATACGATAGAACTTATGGTGCTGCTGATTCCTGGGGAGCAAATGAGATTCGTCCTCTTTTAAGCGCGGGACCAAACCTGGTAAATCATTTAGGACATTCCAACACTACTTATGCAATGCGCCTATCCAATAATCAAGTTAGTTCTTCTTCTATTACTAATAACGGCGTAAATCATAATTTTTCAACTTATTTTACTCAGGGCTGTTATGCCGGTGCTTTTGATAATCGCGAGACCTCTCCCGGGGCGTATACATCGGATTGCATAACAGAAAAAATGACTTCTATTGCGACAGGACCTGTAGCGATGATTTCTCATTCGCGTTACGGTTGGGGTGTCCAGGGAAGTACTGACGGAGCTTCTCAATATATTCATCGCCAGTTTATAGATGCTATTTTCGGGGAAAACATTTATGAAGCAGGTTATGCTTTAGTTGATTCTAAAATAGATAATATTCCTTATATCACTAATGAACCGGTAATGTATTGGGTAACTTATGAAACCAATCTCTTTGGTGATCCCGCTATGATGCTTTGGACTGATATTCCTCAAGCCATAACAGCTAATTTGCCTGAACAATTATTGGTAGGAGTAAATTATTATCAGATTCAGACCAATGCACCTAATGCTGAATTCGTTTTGAAAAATTCAGACCATACTGTGTATAAAACAACTGCCGATGAAAATGGTCTAATTGTGGTTAATTTTTTAGTTCCGTTAGCTCCTGGAACTTATTACATCTATATCAGTGCACACAATTTTTATCCTTTTAGTGCAACGATTACAGCTTTAGCTGCTGAAATGCCCTATATTATATGTAATAATATCAGTTATAACGATCAGGATGGACTCTATCATACGGGAGAGACACTATCTCTCAATCTCTATGTTAAAAATGTAGGATTGATGGACCTCACAGTTCCCGGAACTTTAACTCTCACCAGTAATTCAACTAATATTCAAATTCTTTCTA
>JAKQEP010000124.1 GCA_029556475.1 Candidatus Atribacteria bacterium | reverse complement strand
TCCTCTTTTACGGAAAGGGATTAGTCCTTCTTCTCAACACAATATTCCTTCTATAAAATATTTACATCAGGTTCCCAATGTTCCGTAAATTGTTATACCTAATCTTGATAATCCTGGCTGCCTGTTCTACTGTAAAAATTCCTGTTGAGCCACAGGCAAAAATAGATGCTGACAATCACTTTCGTTATGCTTTGCAAATGGAAACCAACAGGGATTTTTCTGCTGCCAAAGAAAGTTATAATTTCTTATCTGAAAGCTACCGTTCTTTTGCAGATATCAAAGGTATGCTTGACTGCTTAAGCGGTTTGGCAAGAATAGAATTGGAAAATGAGAATGAAAAAGCTTATTTGCAATACAAAAATCAAATGGCAGAAATGATTCAAAATATTGCTCCTGAACTTTCTTACTATCTTCTGCTTCTGGAACTTTATAACTATCAGCTTGAAAATAACTACTCTGCTATATCGCAAAAGGCAATAAACAAATTAGATTATCCTGAGGAAGTAAATCTTAAACTTGCTATAGATAAACTGCAAGCCGATAGCTATCTGGCAATTGCTGAAGAAAAACAAGTAAAGGAACTGATTAGCCAATCAAAAAAAATAGAAAAACAGCAGAAAAAAGCAAAATACAATAATCCTGAACTGCTTTCTTCTGCCTGGTATGCTCTTTCCTATTATTATTTTAGAACTGCTGATTATAAAACAGCTAATTTCTATGCTGATAAAGCTCAGGATTGGGATTATCGCTTTGGCAATTTTCCGGGTATGGCTCATTGCTTGTGGCTGAAAGCTCAAATTTCTGCTGCGGAAAATAACATCCCTGCAGCGAAAAGCTATTGGAAAAAGGCAGAAGGAATTTTCAGTTCTCTGCAGGATAATGTATCTCTGGAAGAACTAAACCATACTATGCAAAAAATGCTGAAAGAAGAAAATCAATGAACCGGATAATAATCTACAGGAAACCGAAAAACGGCTTCAAACAAAGACAGAAGTCAGCTTTGGTTCAAATAAAAATAAATTATGAAATTACTTAAGTCCGTTTCCCTACCCACTTCTTCAACTGCACTCAAAACGGTGAATGTACTGTTTGCAGATAAAATTATCAAACTCTCCACTGATGAGATTGAAGTGGAAGAAGATGTTCAAATAATTGATGCCAAGGGTTTACTAATGCTCCCTGGAGGAATTGATCCTCATACCCATATTTTAGCGAAAAATGCTGATGCGGCAACTGACTTGGCTAAAATAACCAAAATTGCCTTAGAAGGAGGTTGGACTACCCTTTCTGAACTAAGCTATCATACACAAAGTCCGGTTTTTAATATTCAGCTCTCAAAAAGAAAATTGCTTTGGTAAATGCCAATTCCTATACCTCTCTGGCTCTTTGGGGTCATATTGATATTAACGATTATCCTTATCATTCAGAATCAGCACAGGAAATTTGGAACAAAGGAGTTGTAGGTATCGCTTTAGCTGTTCCTTCACCCAATCCTGCCATTGCAGATATATCTTTCACGGAAATTATGGATTTGTTTTTTGATATCTATGAAAGCGATACATCCTTTGCCTTCCAAGGTTATGATTATGAAAGTTATCAGGAATTTAGTCCTCTTGCTCAGCTGGATGCAATTAAAAAAATCTTGCGTAGAATGCAGGAAAATCCTATTCACATTCCCAGAATTTCTTCCTTTCCTGCAATTGAATTTATTAACAGTATTTCCAAAAGAAGTGATATTTCTTTTGCTACTTGTATA
>JAKQEP010000121.1 GCA_029556475.1 Candidatus Atribacteria bacterium | reverse complement strand
TAATTGGGATATACTGCTTAAATTAGAGTCATTCATCATAACTACCATTATCATATAGCTATTATGACTCTTGTTTCTGTTCGGTCAAATATGTTAATATTTAAGAACAGATTTCAGGCTCATCTTGCATTGGAGAAGACTCTCCCCTGAATATCGAATATCGGCAAGCAATAGAGTTTTTGGTTTATAGTTTTTTGTTTTTAGTTCTACATTATCCTTTTTTTGTCATTGCGAACACTGCGAGAGCAGTGTGTGGCAATCTCATCCACTTATTCCCACATCTTTTTCTTTCACTAACTACTAAATACCAACGACCGCCTACATTTACACCCAAATCTTTGCATTATTCCAAAAACCAAAAACTATAAACTATGAACTGCAACCATGCAATGGTTGGTAATTATAAGTCTATTTTTAAATGCAACTCTTTTAACTGCTCCGGGCTAACCTCTGAAGGCGCACCGGTCATAAGACAGGTAGCTTTTTGCGTTTTAGGAAAAGCAATTACCTCACGTATAGAAGAAGCGCCTGCCAGTAACATAACGATTCTATCCAGTCCAAAGGCAATACCTCCGTGTGGTGGAGCGCCAAATTGCAAAGCTTCCAGAAGAAAGCCAAATTTTTGAACAGTTTCATCATGCTTAATCCCCAGTAAGTCAAATATCTTCTGCTGTATTTCGGTGCGATGGATACGAATACTTCCTCCCCCGATCTCATTGCCGTTCAAGACCAGATCATAAGCTTTAGAACGAGCCTGATAGGGATTGTTATCCAGCATCGGAATATCTTCATCTACCGGAGAAGTAAAGGGATGGTGCATAGAGCTATAACGTTTTTCAGTCTGAGAATATTCAAATAAGGGAAAATTGGTAACCCATAAAAAATTATATTCTTCCTCCGGAATAATATTCAGTGTGCGTGCTAATTTTATACGCAACTGACCGAGTGCTTCATTTACCTTTTCGCTATTTCCAGCCACAATAAGAATAAGGTCTCCAGGTATTGTCTGCATTTCTTTTTTCAGCAACGTCACTTCTTCCTCAGTAATATATTTTCCCAAAGATGACTGAATCTGATTCTCTTCTTTGAAGCGAATAGAAATCAAGCCGTTTAGCCCCAATGATTTTACATAAATTTCCAGATCGTCAATATTCTTACGGGAAAATTTTTGAGGTTGCTCTACCTTTATGGCACCAATCTTTCCATCTTTTGACAGCACTTCTGAGAAGGCTTTAAATTCAGTATTCCTGAAAATTTCATTTAAATTATGGATTTCCATACCATATCTCAAATCCGGTTTATCCACACCATATTTTGAGACAACTTCATTATAATCATATCTGGGAAAAGGTTTGCTTATCTCAATACCTAAGACCTCTTTCCATAAATGGACCATTAAATCCTCTATAAGAGTGAATAAATCTTCACGCTCAATAAAGGACATCTCCATATCTAACTGGGTAAATTCCGGAGCTCTGTCTGCTCTCAGGTCTTCATCCCGAAAACACCTCACTATCTGGAAATACTTATCAAAACCGCTAATCATAAGTAACTGCTTAAATAATTGTGGAGACTGGGGAAGAGCATAGAATTTTCCAGGGTTTACTCTGCTGGGGACAATGTAATCACGGGCTCCTTCAGGCGTGCTTTTAGTTAAAAATGGTGTCTCTACCTCTAAAAAGCCTCTTTCGCTCAAGAAGTTTCTGATTAATAGGCAAACTTTATGACGTAAAATAATATTTTTTTTCATTTCTGTTCTTCTTAAGTCCAGGTAGCGATATTTCAAGCGTACATCATCTCCAATTTCACCATGGTCATCTATATTAAAGGGGGGTGGTTCAGATTGGTTTAGAATTTTCATCTGATTCACCCTTACTTCAATTTCACCAGTTTTTAAATTGGGATTAAAAGCACCTTCTCCCCGAGATATTACTTCTCCTTTGACGGCTAAAACAAATTCGTTTCGTATTTTGTGTGCCATCAGGTGTGCCTCTTCAGAAATTTCCGGGTCAAATACTACCTGCGTTTTTCCTTCTCTATCCCGTAAATCAACAAAGATGAGACCACCATGATCCCGATAAGTATTTACCCAGCCCATCAGTGTTACTGTTTGACCAATATTATTTTTGTTTAATTCACCACAGCTATGAGTCCTTTTCCAGGCTTTTGGGTCAATTTTGCTTTGTTCAGGTAAAATCATTTTTTGGTTCACTCCTTATAAATATAATTTTTAATATAAAATGAATAAAGCCATTTTTCGTTCTCTCATTTACTACTCTTCTGATTCGGGTTGGAGAGTATGAGATTGCTTCGCTCTCTACGTTCGATCGCAATGACTGAAGGAGGGGTGCCTTCACAATGACAAAGTAAAAAGGCTCCTGACAATGACAAGAGAAACACCTTCTCATTGTTAGGGAGAAAAAGCTCTTGCAATGGATAGGGGAAATCTCCCTCACTTATCCCCACATCTTTGTATTTGCATTTTCTTTGTCTTTTACTAAAAACCAAAAACTATTAACTATAAACTCTATTCTTTCGCTTATCCCCGCTGCTTGACATTTGCATTTTAACTAAATACTAAATACCAACGACCAACAAACGACTGTTTTATTAAACTTAATGAATTTAAGGATAGATTTTATTTAACATTCTGGGAAAAGGTATTGTTTCTCTGATATGGGAAAGATTACATATCCAGGCAACGGTTCTTTCCACTCCCAGCCCAAAACCAGAATGTGGTACAGAACCAAATTTTCTCAAATCAATATACCATTGGTAATCTTTCTCGGGTAATTTATGTTCCCTTATCCTCTCTTTAATAAGCTGATAATCGTCAATACGCTCTCCCCCTCCGATTATCTCGCCAAATCCTTCTGGGGCAATCAAGTCAGCCCCCAAAACTGTTTCTGGATTCACCGGGTCTGGTTTCATATAAAAAGCCTTGCATTTAGTAGGAAAATGGTGAACAAAGACCGGTTTATCATAATATTTAGAAATAATAGTCTCATCCTCACCGGTCAGATCGTCTCCCCACTGAGTTGTACTCCCCTCTTTTTGAATTAATTTAACAGCATCATCATAAGATAAATAGGGGAAAGGAGACTTTATCTTTTCTAAAGCAGAGATATCCCTTTCCAGTATTTTTAACTCCAGTGAGCAATGGTGCAATACATGGGAAAATATCTCCACAATCATTTCTTCCTGTAAATGATTATTGTCCTGAAAATCAAAATAGGCCGCCTCCGGTTCAGCCATCCAGAACTCCATCAGATGCCTTCTCGTTTTAGACTTTTCAGCTCTAAAAGTGGGACCAAAACAATAGACTTTGCCAAAAGCCATAGCAGCCGCCTCATTATAAAGTTGTCCACTCTGGGTTAAATATGCTTTATCGCCAAAATAGTCTGTTTCAAAGAGGGTGGTGGTACCTTCACAGGCAGCAGGTGTCAGTATGGGTGATTCAATAAGGAAAAAACCTTTTTTCTGTAAAAACTGATGGATGGTTTTCACAACTTCCGTTCTAATTCTTAAAATTGCATTCTGTCTTTCTGTTCTTATCCAGAGATGCCGGTAATTCATTAGAAAAGCCACCCCGTGCTTTTTTAAAGAGATGGGGTAATCAGGCTCGGCATTTTGAACTACTTCAATGGTTTTAACAAGCATTTCATATCCGCTTGGCGCTCTTTGTTCTTTTTTTATAATCCCCCCCACTATAATGGAAGATTCATGGTTTAATCCATCAAGTAGATTAAAATATTTCTCTTCAATTTCGCTTTTAACCAGTATTCCCTGCAGGAAACCAGTACCATCTCTGATAATCATAAATTTTACCTTGCCACTGGAGCGCTGGTTATAAAGCCATCCCTTGATGGTTACCAATTCTGTATCATAATTCCCAACCTCTGATATAGTAATCTCTTTCATCCGGATTCTTCCTCCTTATTTATAAACAGACAATTTAATAAAATAATGATTCATTATTTTAAGTTTCTTTAAAAATATGCCTTTTTCAGGTAGGCTAAAATATCATTTAAAGATATTTCTTCCTGCACACCATTTACCATATCTTTTATGGTTACTTTGTTTTCCTTTAGTTCTTCGGAACCTAAGATTAATACGTATGGCACCTGTAATTTGTTAGCCGTTCTCATCTGAGATTTCAAACTTTTTCCCAGAAAATCCATTTCTGCAGATATTCCTTTTTCCCTTATCTGATTGGCTATTGATAAAGCGGTGACAACCTGTTCCTGGCTGGTAACAGCTATAAAAACCCTGATTCCATCCCATACAGGAATCCTGATACCCTGTTTTAACATAGTTTCCAAAATTCTCTCCATACCTGCGGCAAAGCCCACAGCGGGGGTTGATTTACCACCCAATTCCTCTACCAGATAATCATATCTTCCACCACCACCAACCGCATTCTGGGCTCCCAATTCTTCTGCCACAATTTCAAAAGCAGTTTTAGTATAATAATCCAAACCTCTAACCAGAAGAGGATTAATCTGGTAGGTAATACCTATATTATCAAGACAATTTCTTAATGTGTTGAAGTGATTGGCACAATCTTCACATAAATATTCAAAAATTGAAGGACATTTTTTAATTACTAACTGGCATTTTTCTTTTTTGCAATCAAGTATTCTAAGAGGATTTTGTTCATAACGCTGCCGGCAGTCAACACATAACATTTCCCTCTTTTCCCCGAAATAATCTTTTAATGCTTTTAAATATTGAGGCCTGCATTTTCGACATCCTACACTATTGAGCATCAGTTTTAAATCAGTCAATCCTAATTGTTTATAAATAGAGAGGGCAGCAGCTATTATCTCCGCATCAATTACGGGTAAAGGAGAGCCAATAGCCTCTGCACCAAATTGATTAAATTGACGGTATCTGCCTGCCTGCGGCTTTTCACAACGAAACATACTCCCGATATAGAACAGTTTGCTGAGGGGGTTTTCTCTGCCAAGATTGTGCTCCAAATACGCTCTTACCACGGGCGCAGTTCCCTCAGGTCGGAGGGTAAGGCTTCTGCCTTTTCGGTCTTGAAAGGTAAACATCTCTTTCTGTACAATATCGGTTGTCTCCCCAATCCCTCTTACAAATAATTCAGTATGCTCAAAGGCAGGAGTCCTTATCTCCCGATAGCCATAATTCTGTAATACTTCTCTGGTCTTATTTTCCAAATAATACCAGCAATCTATCTGCTCAGGCAGTATATCATTGGTTCCCTTGGGTACTTTTGCTAACACAATTCTCTCCTTTATCTTCATAACTTCATAATGCGTCATTTGTAATGACATTTTGGTCGATGGTCGATAGTCGTCAGTCGATAGTTGATGGTCGTTGGTATTTAGTATTTAGTTAGATATAAAGACCAATATAAATGTAAAAAATATTTGACATCAGAGTACGAGAATTCAGCAGTGGTTGCACCGCTTCGCAATGATCCCTATTTTTTGTCATTGCGAGACATACTGAAAGTATGTCGTGGCAATCACATCCAATTATTTCCACATAATAATTTTTCTTTCTGGTTGCAGACTATTAGTATTTTGCTTATTATTTTTTATCTATCACTCATTACTACATTCATTGCGGGCAGGAGTGGATGAGATTGCTTCGCTCTCTATGTTCGCTCTCAATGACAGGAGAGGAAAGTCCTCTTTATCTTTTTACTCCCTCACTTTTCCCCGCATCTTTTTCTTTGCATTTTAACCAACGACTAAACACCAACGGCCAACGACATTTTTGCATACACTTATACCCACACCCTTTATCATATCTTTGCATTTTCTTTGTCTTTTACTAAAAACTATTAACTATAAACTAAAAACTTTATAACTCTCAATTATACCCACAATAATAATTAAAGAAAAACCCTGATAATATTATAAATTACAAATAATACTATCAGGGACGAAAATTTATTTTCGCGGTGCCACCCTTTTTGAATGGTTAGAAAAGCCATTCCGCTCATTCTTTTAACGCACTGTAACGAATAGACAGATGTTGTAAGCTATTATTTAAAAATGATGCCCGGGGATGTCTTTCGATTCGAAAAGAAGCAATCTACTCTCCCCTTTCCATCTATTTCCAATATTTATTAATATTAATTTTCAAAAAGTACAAATTCTGGAAATATTTTACTCAATAGTGACTTTAAAGTCAAAAATATTGTGTAGTTCATTTTAGATTAAAACATTTTTTGACATATACTTTTTTTTGATTTTTTGTTAAACAACCACATTTATTTTAAGAGACATCTTTTAATAAGATACTACAAATTTTGGGTCATTGGCTTTGGATAGAGCTGTTTCCCTGTCTATTTGATGTGATAGAAACAATTGACGTATGGATTGATCCATTGTCTGCATCCCATATTGCTGTGATGCCTGTATTATAGCCGGAATCATATGAATCCGTTCTTCCCTGATAATGTTTTTAATTGCCGGCGTTGCTATCATTATCTCCACAGCAGGCAATCGTTTTGTCTGGTCTACATTGGGTAGTAAAGTCTGGGTTACAACTCCCTGCAGTGACTCAGCCAGCTGTATCCGGATTTGCCTCTGTTGATGTGCCGGGAAAACATCAATGATTCTTTCCACTGTTTCGGCAGCACTATTGGTATGCAAGGTAGAAAATACCAGATGACCTGTTTCGGCTGCAGTAACAGCCATAGATATAGTTTCTAAATCTCTCATTTCCCCCACCATTATAACATCGGGGTCTTCTCTTAAGGCGCTTCTTAAGGCATAGGAAAAGGAATTAGTATGAAGCCCAACTTCACGCTGATCAATAATACAGTTTTTGTGGTGATGAATGAATTCAATGGGGTCCTCAATGGTTATAATATGAAGCCTTTGTTTTTCATTAATAATATCAATAAGGGTAGAGATAGTCGTTGATTTCCCGCTTCCGGTAGGTCCGGTCATTAAAACCAGTCCTTTTGGTTTTTTGGTGAATTCGGATAAATTCTGAGGTAGTCCTAATTCTTCCAATGTTTTAAGTTGTTCGGGAATTAACCGAAAGGCACCGGCTATACCACGCCTGTGCATAAAAACATTCACCCTGAAACGAGCTCCATTGACAATCTCTAAAGAAAAGTCAATTTCTTTTAGTGTTTCAAATTTTTTACGGTGCTCTTCACTCAATATGCTATAGAGCATCTCGTAAACATCACTCTCATTTAATTCAGGATAATCCAATTTGGTAAGTAAACCATGGATTCGCAAGGTAGGCGGGACACCAACGGTCAGGTGTAAGTCAGACGCCTCCATATCACTGGTAAGATGCAGTAATTCTGTTATATTCATTATCATACCTCATAGTTTATTTTTAAATAAGAATTGGGAAATTAGAAAACCACCAATATTTTAAATTTAGTTTTCCACTATATTTCTTTTTTTAACAGGTCTGCCTTATCTGTTTTTTCCCAGGTAAATTCTTCTAATTCTCTGCCAAAATGACCATATGCAGCGGTCTTTTTATAAATAGGTCTTTTCAGTTTCAAATATTCTATTATAGCTGCAGGCCTCAAATCAAAATATTTTTTAATTAACGGGATGATACGGGAATGAGGAATCTTCTCGGTTTCAAAGGTATCTACCATAATGGAAATAGGATTAGCTACTCCAATAGCATAGGCAATCTGTATTTCACATCTGTCGGCAATCCCAGAGGCGACGATATTCTTGGCAATATACCTGGCAGCATAACTGCCGGAACGGTCAACTTTGGTGGGGTCTTTGCCAGAAAAACAACCGCCCCCATGACTTCCTACACCGCCATAGGTATCTGCTATGATTTTTCTACCGGTAAGACCGGTATCTGCCTGTGGACCTCCGATAACGAATCTTCCAGTAGAATTTATATAATATTTCGTATTCTGGTCAAGATATTCAGGTGGAATAACAGCTCTTATAACATCTTCCATAATGCCTTCATTAATAGTATCTTTCCCTACTTTGGGATGATGCTGTGCTGCAATGACTATCGCTTCAACCCTATAGGGATTACCATTTTGGTATTGTACCGTCACCTGTGATTTCCCATCAGGTCTTAAATAAGGTAATATTTTATTTTTTCTTACCTCAGCCAGACGATGGGTCAGTTTATGTGCCAGCGATATGGGTAAGGGCATTAACTCAGGTGTTTCCCGACAGGCAAAGCCAAACATCATACCCTGGTCCCCTGCTCCAGTTGAGGCAATTATATTCTTTTCCGGCATTGTTTTTTCTTCCCGTACTTCCCAGGCATTATTTACTCCAATGGAAATATCTTTTGATTGTTCTTCAATTGTAGTAAGAACTGCACAGGTATCACAATCAAATCCGTACTTTGCTCTGGTATAACCAATCTCTCTTACCGTTTCACGTACTATTTTGGGTATATTGACGTAACCGGTCGTTGTTATCTGGCCGGCAACTAATACTAAACCAGTAGCAACCAGCGTTTCAACGGCGACTCTTGCTTCACTATCCTGACCGATGAGGTCATCTAATATGGCATCTGATATCTGATCGGCAATCTTATCGGGGTGCCCCTCGGTAACAGACTCAGAAGTAAAAAAATAATTTTTTTCCAATTTACCAGCCTCCTAAAATATGTTTATTATATTAGCCCTGCAAAATATTAGACTCATTATTATCTCCGTTAAGAATTTCATCAACTTCTTCTATATCAAAACCTCTATACCTGGCATAATATTTAAGTATCTTCTCAGTATAACCATTGGGAATATTATTATCCTCATTTATAAATTCCTGAACTTTGAATGGTCCATAATTATAGGCAGTTAAAGCCAGTTTTATATCACCAAAATCATCGTAAAGCATAGATAAATAATGTATTCCAATCCGAATATTTTTTTCAGGATTCAAGAGGGTTTTTTCAGCCCCATCCCAATCAATACCAAGATTTTCTGCCAATTCTTTGGCTATAAACCGGCGAACCTGGCATAGCCCATAGGCATAGGAATCGGAGATGGAATCAGTTTTAAAATCACTCTCCACTTTAATCAGAGCACAGATTAAAAATGGATTAAATTTGTATTTTAGCGCAATCTCATAAATATTTTTGGCAATATCATAGATTGTTTCACTTTCCAGCTGTTTGTTGTTGTTAGAAATAATGTTTACAATACGGCTCAGATAATACTCCCTTTTCTGCTCCACAGTTACCATCCCAATCAGTTCCTGCATCTGCATATAAATCTCAGTAAACTGTTCTTTAGTAATCCTCTCTTTCAGGTATTTAGCCATCTGGGTATTGATACTGTCCAGCTTCTGGCTTTGCTCCTCAATCTTTTCTTTAAATATCTGGTTCTCTTCCTTTATTTCATTATAGGACTGGTTTAAAGCAGAAAGAGATTGATAGAGCTGTTCATTTTTTGTCAGACTATACAATGATAATAGGGTCATCGCCACCAGAAACAGGAGCACTACCGTATTTAAATTTCTATTGACAAAATAATTCTTTTTACTTTTTCCCTTTTCAGACTTCATTTCCTCTTTATTATTTTTATTCATCACCTTTGGGATATTTTTATTATCCTCTTTACTATTATTCATAGTATTATTTATCCTTAATATTTTCTACTCTAAATTTATGAGCAGAAGTCCTTCTAATTTTACCTTATTCTGCTACCCGGTTCGATTTCCTGATCAGTGGTAAGAAGAACTACCTGCTGCCCCTCTGATGCTGCCAGAAGCATACCCTGTGATTGTATACCTCTGATGGTGGCCGGAGCTAAATTAAATACGACTACAATACTTTTACCAATTAATTTTTCCGGTAAGTAAAATTCTTTTATACCGGCAACTATAGTTCTAATTTCAGATTTAAAATCAACTTTTATTTTTAACAATTTGCTGGCACCGGGGACATCTTCAACCGAAATTATTTTGCCCACCCTGAGATCAATTTTCTGAAAATCTGCTAAAGATACTGTGGGTAACTGCTGACTTTCCATCTCAAACCCCTCATTTTTCTTATCTATATTCTTGCTATTCACTTCAACTGCATTGGCAATATTTTTCTTCTCCTCTTCAATTCTGGGAAACAGATTGTCCCCGGGATTTACTTTGCTTCCCGGCTCCAGCTTCCCCCAGCTAACATCTTCAGGAATGGTCATATCTTCAATCTTATTTTTTATGCCCAGCTGCTGCCAAATCTTATCTGATGTTGCGGGCATAAAGGGATATAACAGCATAGCTGTTATTCGCAAAGACTCATTGAGGTGGTATAAGACCTGTTCCAGTCTTTTTTTCTTATTTTTATCCCTGCCCAAAAGCCAGGGTTCAGTCTGGTCTATATATTTATTGGTTCTTTTAATCAGGGACCAGATATTCTCTAAAGCAAGGTTAAAGGAGAATTGTTCCATATGAACTATTACCTGTGCTACTACTTCTTCGGCCAGGTTTTGCAATTCTTTATCATAAAGTTCGTCACTATGAGAGGGGACAGGAATTGTTCCATCATAAAATTTTACAGTCATGGCCACAGTACGGCTGAGCAGGTTGCCCAGATCATTGGCTAAATCGTAATTAATGCGCTGGATAAGCAACTGGCGGGAAAAATTTCCATCCAGTCCAAAGGAGAGTTCTCTAAGTAAAAAATAACGAAAGGCGTCAGTCCCAAATTCACCCGCTACCTGAAAGGGGTCAATTACATTTCCCCTTGATTTGGACATTTTTTCGCCTTCACTGGTCCACCAGCCATGGGAAAAAACCATTTTAGGCGGCGCTATATCAGCAGCCATCAGCATAGTAAACCAGATAATGGTATGAAATCTAAGTATATCTTTACCGATTAAGTGTACTGCCTCAGGCCAGTACAGGTTGAACTTTTTATCATCAATACCATATCCAGCAACAGTGAGATAATTTATCAAGGCGTCAAACCAGACATAAATTACATGGTTTTTATCAAAAGGAACATCTATACCCCAGTTCAGACTGGATTTAATCCTGGTTACACTCTGGTCTTTTAGCCCTCTTTTTACAAAACTGATAATTTCATTCTTTCTCGATTCGGGTTTAATGCAATCGGGATGTTCATCGATATGTTGCAATAATCTTTCCTGATAATTGCTCATTCTGAAAAAGTAACTTTCTTCTTTGAATTTCTCAACCGGTCTACCGCAATCAGGGCATACATTGTTTTCTATATGGCTTTCCGGCCAGAAAGTTTCACAGGGCACACAATACCATCCTTCATATTCCCCCTTATAAATCTCACCTTTTTCATATAAACGGTTAAATATCTTTTGCACCACCAGTTCATGCCGCTTTTCTGTGGTACGAATAAAGTCGTCCGGTTTAATATTTAAAACAGACCAGAGATTCTGAAATTGTATTACCACCCGGTCAGCTAGTTCCAGGGGTTTTATTCCCATCTGTTCTGCTGATTTGGCAATTTTCTGACCGTGTTCATCAGTACCTGTAGCAAAAAGGACATCAAAGCCTCTCAGTCTCATAAACCTGGCCATAGTATCTGCTGCAATGGTAGTATAGGCATGCCCGATATGAGGGACATCATTGACATAATAAATAGGAGTGGTTATATAAAATGCTTTCTTTTTTTCCATTTTTCTACTTTAAATCCTTTCCCTTGTTAATCTGTATTTCCCGTCAACAGTATCTATTGAACAGTTGGGTTTTATATCGACAAATAATCTCTTAAAGTTTTTTAGCTAAACAGAGATGTCCTCATCTCCCGGAGAAGAACCGGGATTATCCTTTTTGAATTCTAAAACCTTTTCATAAACCCATTTTTTAGATATATGATACCCTTTAGTAATTAAAGATACAATATCTTTACTATGATATCCTTGAAGCAAATAATTTTTTATATCTTTTTCCAATTCATCTTTTCTGACAGAATCTTGTTCACAAAAGGGAACTTCCTCTTTCTTAATAACTCTATTTCCTTCCAGAACCAGAGTAATCTCTCCTTTAATTTCCTGTTCATCCAAAACCTGCACTACCTGGGAAAGGTTTCCTCTGATTATCTCCTCAAACTTCTTAGTCAACTCCCGAGTTATGACCACCCTTCTCTCCCCCATTATCCCTTCCATAATTATTAAGGTATCTTTAATTCTGTGAGGGACTTCATAAAATACAATAGTCCTCTCCTCATCTTTTAAATTAAAAAAGAACCTCTTTTTTTCTCCTTTTTTCCTGGGAACAAACCCCTCAAAAACAAACTTCTGCATAGTAAATCCCGATACTACCAATGCCGTGGTTACAGCTGAAACACCGGGTATGGGGACAATAGATATGTCATTTTCAATCGCTTTATTGATTATTTCAAACCCCGGGTCACAAATACCGGGCATTCCGGCATCTGATAATAAAGCAATACTTTTCCCCTCTTGTAAAAGTTGTAAAATATATTCCACTTTCTTTTCATTGCTATATTTATGATAACTTATAACCGGTTTTTTAATCTGATATTTATTTAACAAAATTTTGCTATGTCTGGTATCTTCAGCTGCAATCAAATCCACTTTTTTTAAAATTGCCAGACAGCGCAGGGTGATATCCTCCAGATTGCCAATCGGGGTACCGCAGATATACAATTTACCGGATTTTTGTTTTTTCATAAAAACCATTAAAAAGTTTATAGTTTATTGTTTATAGTTTTTAGTATAACCCTGTTTGAGAAGGTTTATTTAAATTATTTTCTTGAATTTTCTTGAATCATTATTGATTATTTTTTAAAATGTTATTTTTATTTAAAAAAATCTTATTCCAATATTATTTTTACCAAAAACAAAAAACTATGAACTAAAAACCATTAATAACAACTTTCATTATGATTGTTTACCGATTATCTCCGGACCTGTCTACATCTATTCTCTATAATAATATATAACATCTATTTTAATATTTATTCTAAGAAAATGGGGGTTAAGACCTTCAGCTCGGTCCCTCCCTCTTTCCTTGCTTCGCAGAGAAATCTTTTAGCTTCTTTATCTTTTTTGGTATAAACAAATTGCAATATCTTTGGTTCTAAAGAATATTTCTTTAACGCCATTATAACAGGTACAAAAATATCCGCCCTGTGTATAAGGTATAGTCTGCCCCTTTTTTTCAGAAGGTAATTACTCATTTTCAACATATTATCCAGGTTTATATTTATTTCATGGCGGGCTATTAATTGTTCATGGTCAGAACTGCTTTTCCCTCTGCCACCGGGAATATAGGGCGGATTGACAGTAATGACATCAAAATATTCACCCGGAAAATTTTCTTTTAAATTATTTATATCTTCCTGCAAAATAAAGATATGTTCATCCAGATTATTTATAGTTACACTTCTTCTGGCAAGAGAGACCAGTTTCTCCTGTATCTCTACCCCATAAATAAGATTATTTTTTTCAGGGTGGTAGAGCAGGAGAGGGATAATTCCACAACCGGTACCCAGATCAACAATCTTTTCCCTGTTTTTAATTTTTGTAAATTCTGCCAGCAGGATAGAATCCACTGAAAAGCAGTAGCTATTCCTGTTCTGGAGAACTTTCAATTGATATTTTCCCAGTGGTTCGATTATCTCTCCCGGAAGCAGATTTATTTTCGGCATTAGGCACATCTCTATTCATCTTATTATAATTTCTTTGCCATTCCTCTATAGGTAACTTAATTCTATTTTTAATACTTTCATTATCATCTTTTTCTACGGTTTCAATGACCACATACCTGCTTAATATATTAACCTCGGTAACCTTTCCTTCTTTACCTTCTCTGGTCTTAAC
This sequence comes from Candidatus Atribacteria bacterium, assembly GCA_029556475.1. Classification (GTDB taxonomy): domain Bacteria; phylum Atribacterota; class Phoenicimicrobiia; order Phoenicimicrobiales; family Stramentimicrobiaceae; genus Stramentimicrobium. The sequence continues at coordinate 38,115 of JAKQEP010000121.1, read as the reverse complement.
CTGACTGCCCAATTTGGGATAATTTTTTAATTCCTCCTGATAAAATTCGGCTTCAAAGTTAAGACAGCATTTCAATCTGCCACAGGTACCGGAAATTTTGGAAAGATTGAGAGCTACACTCTGCATCTTTGCCACATTTATGGGCACCGGTTTAAATTCTGTTAAAAAAATTGAACAGCATAATGGTCTACCACAGATACCAAGACCACCAACCATTTTTGCCTTATCCCTTACTCCTACCTGTTTAAGTTCTATCTTGGTTTTAAATTGTGAAGCCAGCTCCTTGACCAGCTCACGGAAATCCACCCTATTGTCGGCATAAAAATAAAAAATCAAACGGCTTTTGTCAAAGAGGTATTTACAGTTAATAAGATGAATGTCTAACTGGAATTTATTTATCTTTTCCTGACCTATACGAAAGGCATCTTGTTCTTCTAACTGGATTTTTTCCCATTTTTCAAAATCATTTTTGGTTGCTATGCGAACAATCTTTTTCAGCGGCTCTTCTAAATCTTCCGGTTCAACACTTAAAATGGGAGTCACAACCTTACCGATATCCAATCCCAGTGAAGTTTTTACCACACAAAGATCATCTAACTGCGGTAAATAATTTCCATATTTAAAATAATAGATAAAGTTTGAATTACGAAATTGTATTCCAATAACTTTAAGCATAATTAATCCCCTAATTGCATAATAAAGTTCTCTAATAAAATTTCTGGTTTAATATGTTTTTCAGTTCTCTGAGGTATTTCAGTCAAGTAATTTAAAATAAGAATTGTCTTTTCCTGAGTATAGTATTGAGCATATTTTTTTATGTTATCTGTATGTCCGGGAAAAGAGAACATTTCCTTCCTCAATCCCAATTGAAAAAGCAGTATATCACGAAACCATAAAATCATAATCTCCACAAAATCCAAAAAAGAATTTAAAATTTCCTTCACTTCATTTTCAGAAGAAGAAAAGAATTGAACTATTCTTTGCTCGGGTTTTGTTTTTAATAACCATTCTATATATCGGTTTTTTTCTTGCATCTTGCGCGGGTCAGTGGCTAATTCTATTGCTTTTCTCAGACTGCCGGAGGAGAGTAAAACAATTTCCTGCCATTGGCTATCATCAAGACTCATATTCATACCATCTAATACTTCTTTTTGTTTTGTCGCGCTTATCGGTTGAAAAGATATCTGGTGACACCTGGAGACAATAGTGGGTAGAATAAACCCGGGTGAATGAGTAATTAAGATAAAAACTACGAATTCAGGCGGTTCTTCCAATATCTTCAATAAGGAATTTGAAGCTTCTATGGTCATTTTATGTGCATCATCGACTAAAAATATTTTTTTTCTGCCTGTCAAGGGTTTCCAATAGATTATTTCCTTTATATTTTTAATTTGACCTATGGTAATAACAGAATTAATGGGAGAAATAATTTGAAAATCGGGATGTATGCCCTTTTCAATTTTCAGGCAGGAGGAACAGCTGTTGCAGGGGTTACAATCATCAGATAGATTAGTACAGTTTATAGCCCTGGCAAAGGCTATAGCGGTAATTCTTTTTCCAATCCCTTCTTTACCGCTAAAAAGATAGGCATGACCTATCTGATCAGACTTTATTATATTTTTTAAGAGCTGAAGAGCCCTTTCCTGTCCAACAATCTTTTCGAAATCAATTATATTCAAAATAATAACCAAATACCTTATTTCAATTAGGAAGCTTTAAGATAATTTCTTTTTTATATTTCTGCGAGAGCCTGAAATTCAACACTTCTATAATGTCTTTTATTAACAGAGAGATATCACGGTTGGCATCAATTATCTTAATTCGGTCAGGATTCTGCCTGGCAATCTGGTAGTATCCATCCCTCACTCTTTCCAGGAATAATTTTCCATCTACCTCTTTTTTTTGAAGAAATTCATCTTCAAAACGCAGTTCTAAATTCTTATTATATATAGTAGCCCGCTGTAATCCGACCTGGCTGTCAACATCTAAAAAGAGGGTCAAATCCGGGATAATATCCTCAACCACAAAACTATTTATACATTCAATTATGCTCATATCAATACCTCTGCCAAAACCCTGATAGGCAGTGGTAGAATCAAAATAGCGGTCACAAATGACAATAAATCCTTTCTCCAGGGAGGGTTTGATGTTGATTCTGACATTTTCAGCCCTCGAGGCAGCAAACAACAATAATTCTGCCTTATAACCCAATTCTTCGTTTCCCCGCTCCAGTACTATTTTACGAATTTTATCACCAATTATGGTACCTCCGGGCTCCTTGGCTAATACTGTCTTTAATCCGTTTTTCAACAATATTTTATACAATATTTCTGCCAGAGTAGTTTTACCGGAACCCTCAAAACCTTCTAAGGTAATAAAAAAACTTTCTTCCATATTTTTGCTCCTGACTGATTTATCCCTCTTTTTTCGCAAACACTGCATAGAGAAATCTCGCCGGTCACCACTGCTGGTAGAATATTCAAGAGATTAAGATTTGCCTTAGAAATTATTTCTAATTTATCCAAAAATATTTCAGGCCTGATTTTTAAAAACAATCCTGAGTAAACAACACATAAAAATTATATCTTAATTGCCTAAAATAAGCAAAAGGAAGCAGGTTACAGGAAATATCTCTCTAATTTCTTTTTTAATTCTATATTATTCCATCTTTTTAGTAATAATTGTGTCTTCTGGGGCTGAATAGTTTTATTAAAATTATCCCACCCAGAAATCCTCCGATATGAGCAAACCAGGCAACGCCCGCTCCTCCTCCTGATATTGATAATTCAGATAAACCATAAAACAGCTGAAAGATTATCCAGAGACCTAATACAAATATGGCTGGCAGTTTTATCAGACGAATAAAAAATCCAAAAAAGACCAGAGTAGTAATTCTTGCCCTGGGGAAAAGTATTAAATAAGCCCCTAAAACACCTGCTATAGCACCACTGGCACCAATCATAGGAACCCTGGAGCCGGGAGCCATCAAGATTTGCCCAAGGGCAGCAAAAATGCCAGATAGAATATAAAAGATAATAAAACGAATTTTTCCCAGATAATCTTCTACATTATTTCCAAAAATCCAAAGATAGAGCATATTTCCCAGGAGGTGAACTAAACCACCATGCATAAACATTGAAAAAAGTATGGTCAGATAAATTGGAGAAGGTGCAGATGGGCTTAAGGCTATACCTTTAGTGAGTTCTAAGGGAATAAGTCCATAGGTGTTAATGAAAGTATTTGGATCAGCAACCATAAAAAACTGATAAAAGTATACCAGACAATTTATAAATATAATAATTATGGTAATTAATGGCAATCTTTTTGTCGGTATTTCATCCCATAGTGGTATCATCTATTTATCTCTTTCATCATAAAATGTTAGGCATCGAAACTATTAAAAAATTCAAACAGCCTCCCTCTGGTCTTCAACAGATATCCAGGGGGGAAACAAATTCAGCAGGGAGTTCTGCAAGGTAATTATATTGGTAAAGAATATAGTGAATAATTCTTTTCGCTGCTAAACCATCTCCATAAGGTGATTTTTGTAAAGCCATTTTATTGTAATAATCGGGGCTCTTCAATAACAGCTCTACTTCCCTACAGATGGTTGATGGGTCAGTCCCCACCAATCTGGCAGCGCCGATATTCACTACCTCCGGCCTCTCTGTTTCGGTTCTTAATATCAATACCGGTTTACCCAAGGCGGGAGCTTCTTCCTGAATTCCACCTGAATCGGTTAAAATAATAGTCGATAAAGCCATTAAATTAGCCATTTCCCTATAATCTAAAGGCTCCAGTAAGATTATATTTTCTTTATCTTTGAGGTATTTATAGACAACCTCTCTGATAATAGGATTTTTATGAACGGGGAAAAAAACAACAACATTTTTATGTTTTTGTTCTATTTCGATTAATGTCTGACATACCTTTTCCAGTGGTTCTCCCCAATTCTCCCGTCTATGTATGGTGACTAACAATATCTTTTTCTCAGGGCCGGTGAATCTATTAATTCTGGAATCTTTAAATTGGAAATTATCTTCCTGCATAAGAATTAAGGCATCTATAACAGTATTTCCGGTAATAAATATATTTTCCCGGTCAACACCCTCCTCCACTAACCATTTTACAGCTAAAGGAGTTGGGGTAAAATGATAATCCGCCAGAACTGTAATTAAACGCCGGTTAATTTCTTCCGGAAAGGGATAATATTTTTTAAAAGTCCTCAAACCTGCTTCAATGTGGCCAATCTTAATCTTCTGATAAAAAGCTGCTAAGGCTCCGGAAAAGGCAGTGGTGGTATCACCCTGAACCAATACCATATCAGGCTGAATATCTTTAAAGACTTTCTCTAATTTCAACAAGGTTGAAGAATTTATCTGAGATAATGATTGCCCGTGTTCCATTATACCCAGATCTATATCCGGCTGAATTTGAAAAAGACGTATCATCTGGTCCAGCATTTCTCTATGCTGGGCAGTCAAAATAATAACAGGCTCTATCCAATGAGGATATTCTTTTGCCTCTTTAATCACCGGATATATTTTAATTGATTCCGGCCTTGTACCAAAAACAAAGGCAACTTTAATTTTCTTTTCTGTTTTTTTGGGCATAATGAATCTCTTCTATTTTTGCTTCTTTCAATAATTCTCTGGCTAACTCATCAGGATAACTATTTAAATAAATAATTTTAACAATACCGGCATTAATAATCATTTTAGCACAGGTAACACAAGGTTGTTCAGTACAATACATAAAACCATTCTGAATGCTGATACCATGCAATGCACCTTGAATAATTGCATTTTGCTCGGCATGCAATCCTCTGCACAGTTCCTGATTTTTTCCGGAAGGAATTCCCATTTTTTCGCGCAAACAACCAACTTCTCCACAATGTGCCAGGCCACGCGGGACACCATTATAACCGGTGGTTAATATTTGTTTATCCTTGACAATTACAGCTCCAACCTTTCTTCTTAAACAGGTGGACCTGCTGGATACCAGAGTGGCAATCTGCAGGAAATATTCATCCCATGATGGTCTGGACATAGTGCCTCCATAAAAGTTTTTGGTTTATAGTTTTTGGTTTTTAGTAAAATACAAGAAAATTCTTTCCATCTGCAAATGCTCTGATATATTTATTTTCTTTCTATAAACTTATAACTATTAACTATGGACTGTAAGTTAAATGGTTTGCTTATCACTGTTAACTGTACTACATTATTTTGTACCGAAAAGGCGGTCTCCGGCATCTCCCAAACCAGGCACTATATAAGCATGCTCATTTAATCCTTCATCAATAGTTGCAGTATAAATGGTAATATCTTTACAATGCTTCCTGATCATTTTTATACCCTCAGGTGCAGCTACCAGACATATAAATTTGATATTGGTTCTGGAAAACCTTCTCACATAATCAATTGTTGCCACAGCAGTCCCCCCTGTTGCCAGCATAGGGTCAGCAATAATTACATCCCTTTTAGCAATATCCTGCGGCAGTTTGGCATAATAGCTGAACGGTTTAAAAGTTTCCGGATCCCGGTATATACCGATATGCCCAACCTCTGCAGATGGCAGCAGGCGCAGTATTCCATCAACCATTCCCAGCCCAGCCCGCAATATTGCCACAATAGCAATTTTTGGACCGGCAATTATTTTACCGGTAGTTCTGGCAATGGGAGTTTCAATCAGGATGTCTTTCAGGGGAATATCTCTGGTTGCCTCATAAGCCATCAGAATAGATAATTCCTCTACAATTTCCCGGAAATCTTTCACTTCTGTCTCTTTATTTCTAAGTAAAGTCAGCTTGTGCTGAATAAGAGGGTGGTTCAGTACCATCACATCTTTCATTATACATCCTCCTAATTACAATCACCTGTCAGGGACATTCCCATTTATATTTTCTTAATTACCACTTTATAATAATCGACTTTTAGTTACTAACAGGGTTCATATATATATCTTCCACTTTCTGTAATCTAACAATATGACGACTTTCCCTGCTAAATTCAGCCATTAGCCATACACTGACTATTTCTTGAGCCAATCCTTTGCCTATTACTCTTCCCCCCATAGTTAAAATGTTGGATTTATTGTGTTCTTTGGCCATACGGGCAGAAAAGGTATCATGGCATAAAGCAGCCCTGATGCCTTTAATTTTATTTGCAGCAATTGACATTCCAATACCGGTACCACAAATGAGGATGCCCAATTGATACTCATTGCTTACAATAGCTTTTCCCACCTTTAAGGCATAATCGGGATAATCTACCGGCTGAGAATCAAAACATCCAAAGTCTTTATAAATGTACAGCTTTTCCTTCAGATAATTGATAATTTCGTTCTTCAGTTCAAATCCGCCATGGTCACTGGCAATGGCAATTTTACTCATATTACTCATATTCCAAATCCTCTCTTAAATGAGAAATTAATTTTTTGATATCCTGCTTCAAATATTTACAAATGTCTTCATAGAAAAATATTCCTCTGCCAAAAGGGTCAACTATTTCATCATTCTTCATAAACTTTTTTTGGTGAGAAAAAGTCCTGAAAAGAAATATCTTATTCTTTGCCCAGGGAAACTTGTCTTTCAGGTAGTCTATCTGTTCATTGGTCATAGCAAGAATAAGGGAAGATTTTTTGAGGAGTTGACTGTCAACCATTTTAGCCTGATGGGTGGTAATATCTATTCCCTGTTTGGCTAAACAAAATATGGCTTCTTTGCTCGGGGAATTACCCTGATATGCAGCAATTCCTGCTGAATCGGCATAGTAATTTAATTCGGGATACTTATCTTCTTTAATTTTTTGAAATAAAGCCTGAGCAATTACACTACGACAGGTATTACCAGCACAGACAAATAAAATACGTTTACCTTCCACTCTCTTCCCCATTATTTTAGTTCTAAATTCTTTTTAAAGGCAATAATACCTCTGTCATTATGGTAATAATCGTAAAAAGTAACAATTTTTTTTTCAAAAATTCCATTACCTCTTATCATCTCAGAAACAATATCTTTTTGTTGATGTCCAATTTCTAATGCCAGGAAGCCACCAGGTTTTAAAAATGCAGGGGATTCTTCTATTATTGTTTTATAAAAATCAACACCTTTTTCTCCCCCCAGCAATGCCATAGCTGGTTCAAAGAGGCGCACTTCATCAGAGAGGCTATCCCATTCAGTTTTACTTATATAAGGCGGGTTGGATATAATGCCATGAAAGGCATTAAAATATTCCTTTTTAATAAAAGGTTTTAAGAGGTCTCCCTGGTGAAAATGGATATTGTTCTGACAATGAAAACGTCGTGCATTTTTAAAGGAGAGTTTAAGAGCATCCGAAGATAGGTCAACTGCATGAAAATCGATATGTCTCCCCTTTTCTTTAAAGTAGCTGGAAATGGCAACCGGTATTACTCCGCATCCAGCACCAATATCCATTAAGGATACCGGTTCCTCCTCAGGTATCATCTCAATTAACTTTATAACTTCCTCTACCAGAATCTCAGTTTCAGCCCGCGGAATAAAAACATTTTTTGAAACAGCAAACTCCAGCCCCATAAAATTTTGAAAGCCGGTAATATATTGTATAGGATACCCTTCTCTTCTTTGCCTGAGCCATTGCCAATACCGTTTTGCTTTTATGGAAGAAACCGGGAAATGTCTTTTTAGAAGTAAATCAATCTTCTTCATTTTTAAGAGATAGCTTAACAATAGGAGGGATTCCTGCTCTGCATTTTCGATTCCATTCCTTTTTAATAATAGTTTACCTTTACTGAGAAGGTCTCCAATGCATTGTTCATTTTCTGGATTTGTGGATTTTTTTAATAAAGGTACAGACATTTAAGTTTTGTCCTTAAAACTTTGAATTATTTCAAATAAGTTGCCATCCAATATATCATCTAAATTATGAAAATTTTCATTAATACGATGGTCAGTAACACGGTTTTGCGGAAAATTATAAGTCCTGATACGCTCGCTCCTATCTCCGGTTCCCACCTGTTTTCTTCTCTGTTGCCCTATCTTTTCTTCCTGTTCCTGATGCAGGCGATCTAAGAGCCGTGCTCTAAGTATTTTCAAAGCTTTGGCTTTATTTTTATGCTGAGATTTTTCATCCTGACAGGTAACTACCATTCCGGTAGGAAGGTGGGTAATTCTAACTGCAGAGTCGGTAGTATTAACACTCTGACCTCCGGGACCGGTTGAACGATATCGGTCAATCTTTAAATCATTGGGGTTAATTTCCATTTCAATCTCTTCAGCTTCCGGCAAGATAGCAACGGTAACGGTAGAGGTATGGATTCTACCTCCGGCTTCCGTTACCGGAATTCTCTGAACTCTATGTACTCCACTCTCCTGTTTTAATGAACCAAAGACATTTTTACCGGAAATACCAAAGATAATTTCCTTAAAGCCGCCGATACCAGTGGGGTTGGAATCCATTACTTCTACTTTCCAATGATTTCTTTCAGCAAAACGGGAATACATTCTAAACAGATCACTGACAAAAAGTGCTGCCTCTTCTCCACCGGCACCTGCTCTAATTTCTACAATAATATTTTTCTTATTTCTGGGGTCTTCAGGATTTAACAATTCCTGTAAAGAATTTTTTAACTTATCTCTTTTTTCATGGAGTAATTCTAATTCTTCAATTATCATCTCATTTAATTCAGGGTCTTTTTCATTTTTTTTAAGTTGTTCATTTTCAGCGATTTCCTGTTCAATTTTTTTATATTCCAGGTAAAGTTGAGCCATTCTGGAAATTTCACTATGCCTTTTGGCTAATTTTTGAAATAGTTCATGGTTAGCAATAACTTTAGGCTGAGACAACTCATCATTTAAAGTCTGGTATTCTTTTTCAATATCCTCTAATATCTCGAACATATTAATCACTGCCTTTTAATATCCTCTTAATAATCCTTTTCTTTTTTCCAGGGTTTACCACAGGTCATTTCCCTCTCCGGGCAGGAGCCAGTCAGGCAAGGGGGTCCGGCATTCTTAAAAATACCGGGAGCAACCTCTTTTACCAGTTTCAACATTGAAATTGCCAGCTCCCTTATTTCCCATTGTGCCCTGTTACAGCATCTCAGTCTGAAGAGATGAATCAATTCACGGGAATTCGCGGTAAAGACAATACTGGTGGTAATAGCCTGAGGCAAAATATACCGTGCGTCTTCGGCAAGGATTCCTTCTCTTAACATCTCCTGATAAAAAGAAAAACAGGCCTGGGAGAGCTCTTTGAATCTCAAAAATAACTCTTTTTTGTTCTTTTGAACGCTTTCAGGAATAATATATTCCTGCTTTCCTCCAACCTTCACATATCTTTGGCTCTGCTGAGAAAAGGAGGCTATGCGATGTCTGACCAGCTGATGTGAAGTAACCCTCGATATACCCTCAATTCCAAAGGTAAAGGAGGCATGTTCCAGAACAGAATAATGTCCCAAATCCATAATTTTCTTTATAATTCTATGGCAATCTTCTCCCTCTGTTGCTTCTTTTAACTCGTTGATATTTTTATTGGAATAACATAGCCGGGCTGCCTGAGCAACAGTCTCTTCCGGGTTTCTGGTATAGTTTAATAATTGAACCTTCATATTAATTAAATTCCCATATTTATTTAACCCGTCTTTGACGGTTTATTGGTGACTTCATGGTGCAATCTACATCTCGCCTCATATCTTTCCCTGGCCCCGATTAAAATGATGGGGTCATTGTAGTCTGCAGGTTTGCCATGAATCAATCTCTGGGTTCTGGTAGCCGGTTTCCCGCATACCATACAGATAGCATGAAGTTTATCCACATATTCAGCCAGAGATAGCAGTTCAGGCATAGAACCAAAAGGTTCACCCCGAAAATCCTGGTCAAGCCCGGCTACAATTACCCGCTTGCCCTGGTCTGCCAGAAACTGGCATATCTCTACAATTTGCCGGTCAAAAAATTGCGCCTCATCAATTGCTACCACATCGGTATCTGACTTGACTTCACTCAGTATTTCTGCTGACTTTTCAATACAGACAGCTTCAATCTTACTGCCATCGTGGGAATAGACATATTTTGGCTGATAACGCATATCTATGAGGGGTTTGAATATCTGTACTTTTTTTCGGGCAATCTGTACACGGCGAACTCTCCTGATCAATTCTTCACTTTTTCCGCTGAACATACTCCCGCAAATCACCTCTATGCTGCCCCCGGAACAGGTTTCTTGCATCCTGCTTTCCTCCCCAATTAATTTTTCAAAATAGATTATAATAAAAAACAGAGCCTTTGCCCTGTTTTTTATTCTTTATTCTTTAATAAAGTGAAAATAATATTTAGTCTTCTTTTTCACTCTGGCTTTGCTTGTTTTCTTCTTGTTCCTGATCCATTTTATATCTTCTGTGAAACTTCTCTACTCTACCGGCAGAATCAAATATTTTCTGTTCTCCGGTAAAAAAAGGATGGCAGGCAGAACAGACCTCTACCCTTATCAACTCCTTTGTAGATTGAGTTTCAAAAGTATTTCCACAGGCACAGACTACTTTAGCTTTTCCATATTTTGGATGAATTCCCTTTTTCATTAACATCTCACCTTCATTCTTAATAAAATATGCTCAAATCGCATGGAAGTATTTCTTCCTGAAACTTATATTTATAGTTTTTGATTTAAAGTATCAATATCATTTTAACCTTTTTTGGAGGTATTGTAATTATAAAAACAGTGGTCTGTTTTAATAAAATATAAACTTGTTTTGCTATGCCCTATTTTTGGAAAATTAAATTTACCAGGGTTTTAGCTTATAACAATTATGATGCTAAAATAACGATGAAATTATAGCACAAGTATTTTATAGCGTCAAAGACAATAAATATTTTTATATTTTTCGTTTTATTCAGCTAAATCTTCCTGGTAAATGGCTTAAAGATGGTAGCAGTTTTAATGGTTTTCATCTTTAATGGAATTGAGAAAATCATGATTGTTTTTAGTCTTTTTTAATTTGTTCAGGAGCAGGCTTATGGAATCAATGGTGCTCTGATTGGATAATGCTCTCCTCATTAACCAGACTTTACCCAGCTCATCTGCATCTAATAATAACTCTTCCTTTCTAGTGCCGGAACGCTTTATATCAATAGCCGGGAAAATTCGGTTATCAGATATTTCCCGATCTAAGCGTAATTCCATATTACCGGTACCTTTAAATTCTTCAAATATTACATCATCCATTCGACTACCAGTTTCAACAAGGGCTGTGGCCAGGATAGTCAAACTTCCCCCCTCTTCAATATTTCTGGCTGCTCCAAAAAATCTTTTGGGGAAATATAGCGCAGTTGAATCTAATCCTCCCGACAGGGTTTTACCACTGGTAGGAATGTTCAGGTTATAAGCCCTGGCCAGCCTGGTTATACTGTCCAGTAGAATAACCACATCATGTTTAAGTTCTACTAATCTTTTTGCCCTTTCCAGAACAATTTCAGCAACTTTAATATGATTGTTAATAGGCTGGTCAAAAGTAGAACTAATAACCTCAGCCTTTAACACAGAACGCCTCATATTGGTAACCTCTTCCGGCCTCTCATCAATCAACAGGATCATAAGTATCGTTTCAGGATGATTGGTAATGATACCATTGGCAATCTTCTCCAGGAGCATTGTCTTACCGGCCTTGGGAGGAGATACTATTAATCCCCTCTGTCCCTTTCCAATGGGTGAAAAGAGATCAATTACCCTGGTAGACAATTCATAGGGCTTGGTTTCTAATTTAAATCTTTCCATGGGGAAAAGCGGTGTAAGATTCTCAAAATCAATACGTTCTTTAGATAATTCCGGATCTTCGTGATTAACCGCTTCTACCTTGAGCAAAGCAAAGTATCTCTCACCTTCTTTAGGATAACGAACCTGACCGGAAACAAGGTCCCCATTGCTCAGATTAAATCTCTTTATTTGTGAAGGTGAAATGTAGACATCATTGGGACCTGATAAGTAACCACCGGTTCTTAAAAATCCAAAACCTTCTTTCATAATATCCAAAATACCCTCAGAAAACATATAACCCTGTTTTTCGGTCTGAGCTTTTAAGATATTAAAAATCAAATCTGTCTTTTTCATACGAGCACAATTATTGATTTCATACTCATTGGCGATTTTGCACAGTTCGCTTATTTTCATTTCTTTTAATTCATTTAATTCCAAAGTATAATACCCCCTAAGGTTTTTCTATCTTTTAATATTTAAATAATAAATAAGGCACTCACCTGGCAGGTGGTTTACAGGACTGTTTTATTTAAAAAAGCTGCAATTAGCAAAGAAAATACTAATTTCATTGAACTAATAGGCAAACAGTGGGAAAAATTCCTGGAGAATAACCTGGTAGTCGCACTTTTTTAAAATTATATCACTTCTTTTTTCAAAAACAATATATTTTGTAAAAATCTAAAGAATATCTTTCTCAATAAAATCATCTCAATCTTAAATCTTCATTTCATTATGAATAACAAAAAATTCTGTTATAAGTTATGCTATGATGAGGAATTAGGGGTTTTTTGATTAATGGCTTGTAATATCAATTCATAATCACTCAGCTTATCAAGATCAATCATAACTTCCGGGTCATCAATAGTGATACTTTTCACCGGGTAGCCAATTATCTGGGCTGCCTTCTCTTCTATTTCCTTTATAGTTAACGCTTTCAGCAAATACTTTGCTAAAAATTTCATTCCCAGTACTCTAATATATTTCTTAACATCTTTTCGATTCTGATAAAGTTCATCTGCTAACTCTCTGTTCCTATCAAAGACAGGGCTGTTAAATATTACCATATTACCACCACAGAATATTCCCTCTTTCAATACAAAATAAGAACGAACAGTTTCAGGATATTTTTTCAGGATGGTTTCCCTGGTAGTAATGGGATAATAAAAAAAGGCATCGTGCTGTTCACATTTTATTATAAAACGGTCTATAATCTCTCCGGTAATCAATGGGATATCTGAGGTCAGTAATAATATTTTACCATCATCATTTAAATAATCAAGCCCAATCTGGACATTATCTATAATGGAGTCCGTGGATTCCAGAATTTTTGTCACTTTTTTCTCCAGAAAGGGGGTCAAATCATACTCTGGTCCAACTACCACAATGTCATTTATCAATTTTGATTCTAAGAGGGCATTGACCACATATTCGACCATGGGGATTTCGTTGAACATTAATAGTGCTTTATTACTAAGTTTGGTACAGTTTTCTAATTTCCCGGTATCCTTTTTTCCAGCCAGGATTAACGCATTCATTTTGACCTTACTCCACCTTTAATTGAGGTCTGTTTTCATTATACCTCAGAAGAATTCATTTTTATGGCAGCTTCGAGAAAACTTTTAAATAATGGGTGTGGCCGATTTGGTCTAGACTTAAATTCAGGATGAAACTGAGTTCCAATAAACCAAGGATGATTTTTTAATTCAAAAATTTCAACAAGATTATTTTCTAAATTAACTCCACTGAACATTATATCAGATTGCTCAAATTTTGACAAATAGCGGTTATTAAATCCATAGCTATGTCTATGTCTTTCTTCAATCCTGTCTCTCTGATAAATTTTATAGGCAATTGACCCTTTTGTCAAATTACAGGAATAGCTGCCAATACGCAGTGATTCATCCTTAATATTCACCTCTTCCAATCTTTCCAGTAAGTCAAAAATTGGATATGGCGTATCGGGGTCAAATTCCACACTATTTGCCTTAACCAGCTTTAATTCATTTCTGGCAAACTCTATCAGGGCACATTCCATACCGAGACAGATACCCAGGAAGGGTATCTTTTCCTCCCGGGCAAATTTTATTATTTTGACAATCCCCTCTATTCCTTTTCTCCCAATACCACCATGAATCAATATTCCCTGAATTCCTTTTAATAGATTTTTCAAATCATTTTTCAAAAGCAAATCAGCATCGAGCAGCTTTGTTTCAATTTTACATTTCATATCAATGCCGGCATGAGTCAGGGCTTCGTTAATACTAAGGTAGGCGTCTTTAAAACGAACATATTTACCGATAACAGCAATGGATGCTTTCCTCTCCGGATGGTATAGTCTATTCACCATTTCCCGCCATTCTTTTAGATCCGGTTTTTCTGTTGATAATTGTAGCATTCGTACTATCAAATTACCCAAACCCTGCTCCTCCAGTACAAGAGGTACTTCGTAAATTGATTCTACATCTCGCATTTCAATAATGCCATCTTTGGGTATGTCACAGAATAAAGATATTTTATCTTTCACAGATTCAGTCAATTTTGCCTGTGCTCGACAGATTAACAAATCAGGCTGTATTCCAATACTGCGTAATTCCTTTATACTGTGTTGAGTCGGTTTTGATTTTATCTCCTTGGCTGCCTTCAAATAGGGGAAAAAAGAAAGGTGTATGTAGAGAACATTTTCTTTACCAATATCGTTCCTGAACTGTCTGATTGCTTCCAGGAAGGGTAATCCTTCAATATCTCCAATAGTGCCCCCTATCTCCACAATAATAACATCCAAAGGGGTTTGCCCTGCCTTATTTAAACGTTTGATGCTGGATTTTATTTCATCAGTGATATGGGGAATAATTTGAACTGTTTTACCGGAAAAATCTCCTTTTCTCTCCCGGGAAATAACTGTATTATATATTTTACCGGTAGTAATACTGTTATCTTTACTTAAATTGATATCTATGAATCTTTCATAATGTCCCAGGTCTAAATCAGTTTGGGCACCATCATTGGTAATAAAGGCTTCTCCGTGCTGAAAAGGACTCATAGTGCCGGCATCTACATTGAGGTATGGGTCATGTTTTTGGATAGTTACCCTCAATCCCCTGCTCTTCAGTATTCTACCGATAGAGGCAGCAGTAATGCCCTTGCCTATTGAAGAAACCACTCCCCCTGTTATAAAGATATATTTTGTCATAAAACCCTCATCATTAATTTATTTAAAAATTTATCCAGCTTTAAGATAGTATTACTCTTTGAGAAATAATTCTGTTTTTGCAGGCAAATTTACTAAAGAAAAATTTTCAGCTCTATTGTAACAGGAATATTATAATGGTAAATGGAAAATATTTTAAGAGTAAAATAAAATATTTTTTATGTTATTCAGGATTTAAATTATTTTAATATTGTAATACATAAATGGTAGTTTGCTCTGGAAGTGATTCTACTTCAATATCAAAGCTATTAGCTCCAATTATTTTGATGTTTTGCTTTTTATCTAAAAAAAATGAGAGTGGATCAATAGACCATTTGATAGCATCTGTCTTATAATGCATTGGAAGTACTATACTGGGCTTTATCTGCTCTATTACCTGGTCTGCCTGAGTATGGTTTAGGGTATAATAGCCACCTACCGGAACAAATAATATATCTACCTTATTTATTTCTTCCAGCTGAGCAACCTCCAGCAAATGACCTAAATCGCCCAGGTGGCATAAGGTCAACTGGTCGGATTTTATTAGAAAAATGGTATTATTTCCCCGGTATTTTCCAAAGACACTATCATGATAGGAAGTGATGCCCTTAAAAATTATTTTATGTGTATCACGGTTGACAGCCCCTTTTAAAACAACCGGCTTCCCTTTAATTCCCATAGTATTATTATGATCATAATGCTCATGGCTGATGGTAATAATATTAATCTTTTCCTTGGTTATTCTGTACCCCAGTGTCTCATCATAGGGATCAGTAAGAATATTGATACCTCTATTGTTGGTAATAAGAAAACAGGAATGTCCCAGCCATTTTATTTTCATTAATTTCTTTACCTCTAAGAAAAATTTTTCTGGTTAAGTTTTGTTAAATTCCTCTTTATTCATAATATACTGCCAGATATTACCAATCTTCTGCAGGGCAAGATGGTCAGGATAAGCCAGTATAATATTTCCTGATGGTGATAATTCAATTAATTTAAAAGGTTCCTGGCTCAATATATTAATTATTCTTTTTACTAAAACCGGGTCAATATTGCCATTACTGAAGGGATTACCGATCTGTTCCAATTCTTTTCTAAGTAGATTTATATCCATGTAGGCATCCTGAGTCCTGGCAGTTCCCAAAATAACAATTACCATTTTCATTAACAACCAGTATTTCCACTGGTTTTCTCTTACCCTTTTCAATTTGAACAGATTATTCCTGGTATGATGCAAAGGATTGAAGGCAATTCTCAGTTCAAGTAAGGAAAAGGGGACCTTGAGGTGTTCTTTAATAATATAATCTAAGATAGAAAGTTCATATAGCTGAATTCCTTCCTCGCTGGCTCTTTCAATCAGTTCAGGGAAGACAAATTGTTTGGAAAACAGAATTATGGAATCAGACTTTAGCCTTTCTTTTTCCCTTTTCATAGCGAACCAATCGAGAGAACGTACAGTATTCAAATCATAATTTCCCGGTAACCCGGCAATAATTAAAGAATACGATTTAGAGGCAAGATGGGCATGAGCAATAAGTAATTGCTGAACTGTTTCTTTATCATATTCTACTTCATACCCTAAAAATTCAAAACACTTTTGCAGAGAGTTTTGAAAACTTTCTGGACTATCTGCAAAATATAGACTGTGGTATAACTGCTCCTCTTCTTTCAACCATTCCAACAGGGCCCACTTTTCCCTGTGCAGCAAGATAAAACGAGCATCATTTTTTAAGATATCCTCTATGTATTCCTGAAACAAACTGCTGTATTCAGGCTCCTGTTTGGTAATTTCTGAATAAATTTGGGTGAAACTGAGGGGTTCCCCTTCATTATGCAGGATTTGATAAATTGTTTCCCCCATATCTTTTTTTTCTTTATCATATCTGATCTCATTCTCTGCTATAATAAAATATCTTTTTCTGGTCTGGTCAATTAAACCTATCAATACAGTATCATTTACTTTTAATTTTCTTTTTTGAAACCATTCTTTAAAACCGGTTATTAATTTCTGACGGTAGTTCAGTATTGCCTTTATTTCTTCTCCCTCACTGTCAATAAAGAGCACCTCTATTATACGGTCTTCAAGGTGCCAGGAAAAATAAGGTTTTAAATAACTGGTCAAAAAGATGGTGCCATTGAGAAGGCAGTAAGTAGTTAAAGTATAGGGAAGGTTAGCTTCCCGATACTTCCATTTTATCAAACCCCAGATTCCGCGTTGATACCTGACAAATCTATTATCGGCACCCATCACAGCATTAATCGCATGGTGTGGGTTTTCTGCTTTTATCTCCTTAATTTTCTTTATTTCTTCAGTAATTTTGCGGTAATGCATGGGGCGATGATTTTCTTCAAGAATACTATAGATTAAATCAGCGATTGATTTCCTGGCCATTTTTCACCTCCCACCGGGAATACAACCATCTATCTTTTAAATATCAATTCTATTTATGATACTTTATTTTGCTGACTTTAGTTAATCTTTGACTTATGTAAAAAAAGAATTTTGTTAAGAATCTCATTTATTTTTGTTTTTATAACATCTCTTTATATTCTTTCATCAATTGTACGTAACCTTCGGCATGCTCCTTTAAATAAGATGCCTCATCCTCAGTAATTTTTCTTACCACTTTTCCCGGTACACCCATAACCATAGAGTTGGCCGGGATTATAGTTCTTGGAGTAACTACCGTCCCGGCAGCAATGATTGAATTTTTTCCTATTGTTACTCCATTTAAAATATTTGCTCCAGAACCAATTAAAACAGTATCCTCCACTATGCACCCTTCTAAAATTGCCCCATGTCCAATTGTAACATAGTTTCCTATTTTAGTGGGTAAGTTTTCTGCCACATGTAATACTGTACCATCCTGTATACTGGTACTATCTCCAATAGAGATTAAACTAATATCAGCACGCAATACCGCAGAAAACCAGATAGAACTGTATTTTCCCACATATACCTCACCGATTAAAGTGGCATTTTCAACAACTAAAGCAGTTTGATCTATTTGTGGTGTTTTATTCTTGAATTTTACAATCATATCTTGCCTCCAATATATCCTTTATTTTTTGAGCTGTCTTTTCTCCAATTCCAGGTATTTCTTTAAGTTCTTCTTTGGAGGCATTTCTGATAGAGTCAATACCTTTAAATTTTGATAAAAGCAGCTTTTTCTTTTTTTCACCAATGCCCGGAATAAAATCAAGCAATGAATCCTTAATAGTTTTACTCCTCAGCTTTTTATGGTAACTCAGTGCAAAGCGATGCGCTTCATCCCTTATCCTCTGAATGAGAAAGAAGGCTGCCGAATTTCCGGGAAGCAATACAGGTTCTTTTCTCCCTAGTTGAAATAGCTGCTCCTCTCTTTCCGCAAGAGAAACCAGATTGAGTGGTAAATTTAATTCATTCAATAGCTGTGATACTATGTTCAACTGGCCTTTCCCTCCATCAACAAGTATTAAATCGGGCAATCCTTCTTCTGTTGATTGACAATTGCCAAATCGTCGTTCTAAAACCTCTCTCATCATGGCATAATCATTAATTCCTGGTACATATTTTATTTTAAAATGTTTATATTTTTTCTTGTCCGGGATTCCATTGTGAAAATAGACTAAAGAACCAACTGCATTTTTTCCTTGAATATTGGAAATATCATAGGCTTCTATAGAGAGGGGCAATACAGGCAGGTCCAGGTATTGCTGCAAATCTCTAAGGGCTACCCTTAAAGATTCCTCATTAACACTATCCCGGAGATAGATATTTAATCTGCTCTGATATGATTTACTAATCTTTTCCTGACTGATGACTTTTTCAATCATCTTTATGGTATCCCTAATTTTTGCCGCTTTCTCATATAACATCAACTGAGCCGTTATTTTCATTTCCTGCCTTAAACTTTTTAAGAGGGATCTGTGTCTGCCAGTCAGCAACAAACCACATTCTCTAATTTTTTTTTGGTATTCACCCTTTTCTATCTTACTGGCACAGGGGGCTGAGCACAAACCAATCTGGTAATCAAGGCAGGGTTTTCCTGAATTGAATTTTCGTTGACTGCAATTTCTGATTTTAAAAATATTTCTTAATTTCTGCACTGCTTTCCTGCTGGTTTCCACATCGGTAAAGGGGCCATAATAGCGTGCTTTCTTCTCAGCAGTTTTACTGCTTTTTCTGATCAGATGAATAGCCGGAAAATCAACTCCTTTAGTTATCTGGATAAAGGGATAACTTTTATCATCTTTTAGCTGACTATTGAAATATGGTTTATACTTTTTGACCAGTCTGCTCTCTAAGAGTAAGGCCTCCATTTCTGAGGTAGTAACAATATATTCAATACTTTTAATCCGTTCTACCATCTGCTTTACTTTAACTGAATGGGAGCTGCCACGATTAAAATAAGAGCTGACCCGGTTCTTTAAAACATTAGCCTTACCAATATAAATAATCACCCCAATTTTATCTTTAAACAGGTAAACCCCACTCTGTTCAGGCAAATGTTTTAAAGTGTCTGTTATGTTCATATCCTCTCTCCGGATAAACAGATTTTCTTCTTATGGTAATTTTCAGCTAATACTCTTTCCAGAAACTGCCCGGTAAAAGAAATAGGATTATGGACAATCTCTTCCGGAGTGCCGCTGAATACCACCAGACCACCTTCCTGACCACCACCGGGACCTAAATCAATAATATGGTCCGCAGATTTGATTACTTCCATATTATGCTCTATAACCACTACCGTATTTCCCTGGTCAACCAATCTGTTCAATACATCCAACAATTTTCTGACATCATCAAAATGCAATCCGGTGGTCGGTTCATCCAACAGATATAAGGTTCTGCCGGTACTTTTCTTGCTTAACTCTTTGGCTAATTTTACCCTTTGCGCCTCTCCTCCTGAAAGGGTTGTGGCGGGTTGCCCCAATCTGATGTAACCTAACCCGACATCGATGATAGTTTGCAAAGCCTTTTTAATTTGGGGGATATTCTCAAAAAAATGGTAGCATTCTTGTGCAGTCATATCTAATATCTGGGCAATATTCTTATCTTTATATTTAATTTCCAGAGTTTCCCTGTTAAATCTTTGTCCTTTGCAGACTTCACAGGGAATATATATATCGGGAAGAAAGAACATCTCAATCTTCACTATTCCGGCACCTTCACAGGATTCACACCTTCCACCCTTAACGTTAAAACTAAACCTTCCCGGTTTGTATCCCCTCATTCTGGCAGCATTGGTCATAGCAAACAATTCCCGTATGGGAGTAAAAATACCGGTATAGGTGGCAGGATTGGAACGAGACGTTTTGCCGATGGGAGACTGATCTATGATAATTACTTTATCAATATTTTCAGTACCCTCAATCCGGTCGTGTTCACCTGGTTTTACCCTGCTGTGATACAATTCCTTCAACAATGATTTATACAGTATCTCTTCAACTAATGTGCTTTTTCCGGAACCGGAAACCCCCGTGATACAGTTGAATTTTCCGAGAGGAATAGTGACATTGATGTTCTTTAAATTGTGCTGTCTGGCGCCAATAATAGTTATGTTTTTCCCGTTGCCGCTTCTTCTTTCAGGAGGAATTGCTATCTTACGTTTGGCACTTAAATATTGACCGGTTATGGAGGATGGATTAGCCATAATTTGCCCCTCATCCCCTAAGGCAACAACATAGCCACCGTAAATGCCGGCACCAGGCCCTAAATCAACAATATAATCTGCAGAGCGGATGGTCTCCTCATCATGCTCGATGACAATAACTGTATTACCCAGATCCCTCAACTGAAAGAGCGTCTTTAACAGTTTACTGTTATCCCGCTGGTGCAAACCTATAGACGGTTCGTCCAGAATATACAGTACCCCGGTCAGGCTGGAACCAATCTGAGTAGCCAACCTTATTCTCTGATTCTCACCGCCGGCAAGCGTAGAAGAAGAACGGGAAAGTGTTATATAATCGAGCCCGACATTGGTTAAGAACTTTAATCTATTCAAGACCTCTTTCCTGATCTGTTTAGATATTTCCGCTTCTCTCTGTTCCAGATTAAGGTTTTCAAAGAATTTTACCATTTCCTTAACAGTCATATCGGCAAGGTCGGCAATAGAATAATCTCTAATTTTGACCATTAAACTCTCCGGCCTGAGTCTCTTGCCCTTACAGACCAGACAATTATTCACAGTCATAAATTTTTGAATCTCAGTTCGAATATATTCAGATTTGGTCTCCCGGTATCTTCTCTTTAAATTATTTACCACCCCCTCAAATTCATTATGGTGAATCCAGGAATCACCTTCATCCAGATTATGGTATTCGAAGGAGATTTTGGTGGAATTAGAACCATAAAGCAAAACACTCTGCTGTTCTTCACTCAGTTTATTAAAAGGTGTATTCAGGTCAAAACCATAGTGTTTCGCTACTCCCTGAAGAATATGATGCAAATATCTTCCCTTAATTTGACCCCAGGGTAACAAGGCACCATCCAATACAGATTTGCTTTTATCGGGCACTATCAGGTCAGGGTCAAATTCCATTTTAAAGCCAAGCCCGCCACAATTGGGGCAGGCACCATAAGGACTGTTAAAAGAGAAAATTCTTGGGGTAATCTCCGGCAAGCTTATCCCACAATAGGGGCAGGAGAATTTTTCACTAAAAATATATTCTTTTCCCTCTTCATCCAAGATGATTACCAGTCCATCACTCAATTTTAATGCCGTTTCAATAGAATCACTCAATCTGCTTTTAATTTCTGGTGTTAGAATCAACCGATCTACAACAACCTCAATGGTGTGCATCTGATAGCGGGCAAGAGCAATATCATCATCCATATCAATCATTTTTCCGTCAACACGCAGTCGTATAAATCCTTTCTTTCTGATATCTTCAATAACCTGCTTATGCTCACCCTTTTTTGCTCTTATTATCGGTGACAAAATATTTACTCTGGTATCGGGAGGTAAATTCATTACCTGGTCTATTATCTGGTCAATGCTCTGTCTGGTAATTACTCTCCCACAATCGGGACAATGAGGAATACCTATTCTGGTATAGAGTAAGCGCAGATAATCATAGATCTCAGTAACGGTACCCACTGTAGAACGGGGGTTCTTGCTTGCCTTTCTCTGATCAATAGAGATAGAAGGAGACAATCCCTCAATATAGTCTACATCTGGTTTATCTATCCTCTCTAAAAACTGTCGGGCATAAGAAGAGAGGGATTCCAGATAACGTCTCTGACTTTCAGCATAGATGGTATCAAAAGCCAGTGACGATTTCCCCGAACCACTTAATCCGGTAATAACAACCAGCTTATTGCGTGGTATATTCAGGGATATATTCTTTAAATTGTGCTCTCTGGCACCTTTAATAATAATCTTATTTTTTGCCATCTTTTAGTTAACTCCATCTTTGTTTCTCATTTTGATTATTGTGCCTAGCGTTATTTGTATTACATTAAAATTCGAATGGATAACGTGTAATACAATATTAGCCATCGGTTATTAGTATTTAACTAAAAACTATAAACCAAAAACAATAAACTTTATTTTACTATTTAAAAATTATCCTTTCCCGTTTAAGTCTTTTAACTTCATCTCTTAACAGGGCGGCTCTTTCAAAATCAAGTTCTTTGGCAGCCTGATTCATCTCTTTTTTCAAAGATACTATTAAGGCGTTGAGGCTGCTTTTGGGTAAATATTTGGCCTTATCCTCACTGAACTTATATTCCCTTTCTGACTCTTCATCTCCCTCAATATCTTCAAAATAAAGCATATCGTCAATAGGTTTTTGAATAGTCTGAGGAGTAATATTATGTTCACGGTTAAATGCTAATTGTATTTCTCTTCTGCGGCTGGTTTCCTTCAATGCCCTTCTAATAGAGCCTGTAACCTCATCGCAATACAGAATAACGGTTCCATTTACATTTCTGGCTGCCCTGCCCATAGTCTGAATGAGGGATGTTTCCGAACGCAGGAACCCTTCTTTATCTGCATCCAGAATTGCCACTAAGGAAACTTCCGGCAAATCCAGACCTTCTCTCAAAAGATTAACACCTACCAAGACATCAATTTTCCCTTCTCTTAATTCTTTTAAAATTTTAATCCTTTCAATGGTACCTATCTCAGAATGGAGATATCTGACTTTAATATTAATCTCTTTCAGATATTCAGCAGTATTTTCAGCCATTCGTTTAGTGAGAGTTGTAACCAGTACCCTCTCCTTTTCTTCAACCCTTTTTTTGATTTCGGTAATCAGATCATCTATCTGATATTTAGCCGGTTTGATAATCACTTCCGGGTCTACCAATCCGGTAGGCCTTATTATTTGTTCTACTACCTGATAACTTCTTTCTATCTCATATCTTCCCGGTGTAGCAGATATGAATAATGCCTTTTTCAGATATTTTTCAAATTCATTAAACACCAGAGGACGGTTGTCATAGGCAGAGGGCAGCCGAAATCCATATTGCACCAGGCTATCCTTTCGGGATTTATCTCCGGCATACATTCCTCTAAGCTGAGGTATAGTTACATGTGATTCATCAATTAGTATGAAAAATTGTCCGGGGAAATAATTGAGCAATGTTGCCGGCGGTTCCCCCGCTTTTCTTCCACTTAAATGTCTGGAATAGTTTTCAATGCCGGTACAGTAGCCAAATTGGGAGAGCATCTCCAGATCATATTTGGTTCTTTGTTCTAATCTTTGGGCTTCTAATAATTTATTGTTCTGATGGAAGTAATCCAGTCTATCTCCTAATTCCTCTTTAATGGTAGTAATGGCCCTTTCTAATCTTTTTTGAGGGGTAACAAAATGTTTCGCCGGATATATGGTAATTTTTTCTTTCTTTTCAATTTTATGTCCAGTTAAAGGATTAATTTCGTGAATTGCCTCTATCTGGTCCCCGAAAAATTCAACGCGGAAGGCATTTTCCAGATAGGCTGGAAATATATCCAGAATATCTCCTCTTATTCGGAAACAACCTCTTTGAAATTCAATATCATTCCGTTCATACTGAATTTCTATTAACCTTTTGGCTATTTCTTCCCTTTTTATCACCTGATTCACAGCAACACTTAAAACCAGCTGCGAAAAATCGTCAGGAGAACCAAGTCCATAGATACAGGAAACACTGGAGACAATAATTACATCATTTCTTTCCAACAGAGCAGCTGTGGCTGACAAACGCAGGCGATCTATTTCATCATTTATGGACGCATCTTTTTCAATATAGGTGTCCGTTCGGGGAATATAGGCCTCAGGCTGATAATAATCATAATAACTGACAAAATAACCGACTGCATTGTTAGGAAAAAACCTCCTGAATTCATTGCAAAGCTGGGCTGCCAGTGTTTTATTGTGTGAGATAACCAGAGTAGGCATTTGCAAATACTGGATGACATTAGCCATAGTATAGGTCTTCCCTGAGCCGGTAACTCCCAGCAGAGTCTGGATATGCTTCTCCTCCTCATATCCCTGACATATCTTTTTTATTGCCTCCGGTTGATCTCCCTGAGGAGAATAATCAGAAATAAGCTGAAATTTTCCATTCATAGCACAGGACATCCTTTTTCTTCACTGAATAGCCTTATCTCTGTAAGAGATATATTCTGCTAAAATAATTCAACTTATTATTATACCATACCCTGCAAACAGGGCAGTCTATTCAAAGGAGAGATGAAGGGATGCAGATATTTTTAAGCAGGCATTTTTTAACTGAAAAACCGGTTTTTTATTTATTAATGCTAACCAGCAATTGTTTCAATTCAGACCATACTTGCTTTACCTGTTTTTTGGTCTGGTTAATAGAGGTACAGTTGTCAATGATATAATCTGCCCGTTGCACTTTCTCTTCTAGGGGCATTTGTGATTCAATTCTGTCTATCGCTTCTTGCTGAGTAAGATTATTCCTAAGAAGGAGCCTTCTAATCTGTTCTTCACGGTTGAGATATACCACTATTATTTTATCCATCATTTCTTCCAGATGTGCCTCAAATAATAAGGGCGCCTCAACAATGCATATTGATTCTTTAGTAATATTTTTTCTTCTCATCCGTTCTATTTTATCTTTAATGATTGCCGTAATTTCAGGATGGGTTATTCTGTTTAACGTTTCCAATTTCTCTTTGTCGGCAAAGACAATTCTGGCTAATTCTTTGCGATTAAGCTCCTGATTATCACTTAATATCCCTCTCCCAAAATTCTCCACAATACTTTGCCAGGCTTTCTCTCCCGGTTGAACAATACTGCGGGCAATCTTATCAGCATCTATTATTTGTGCCCCCAACTGTTTAAACATTTTGGCAACAGTAGATTTCCCGGAAACAATACCCCCTGTCAATCCCACAATTAGTATTTTCAAGAGACTATGCCTCTCCTTTTAAAGATAATCTATCCTTCTCACTATTACAGCTCTCCCCAGCGATAACCACTTTTAAAATTTACTTTTAACGGTATATTCAGGGGCAGGCAGTTTTCCATTATATCTTTGATTATAGCCTGTCTTTTCTGTAGCTCTGCCTCTGGTATTTCGAAGATTAACTCATCATGGATCTGCAAGATTAGACCACTGGATAGATTCATTCTTTCCATCCTTTTATTTATCCCGACCATCGCTATTTTAATTAAATCTGCTGCAGTACCCTGAATGGGGGTATTAATAGCAGTACGTTCATAAAATTCTCTTATTGATTTATTGGAACTATCGATTCCTTCCAGATATCGTATCCTGTTTAACATAGTTCTGACATATTTATTCTTTCTGGCAATGATAATCTGTTCATCTATATATTCTTTAACACGATGATATCTCTGAAAATAGGCTTCAATATATTGTGCTGCTTCTTCTCGACTTATTCTCAGATTAGCCGCCAGACCAAAGCTGCTCATTCCATAAATAATACCAAAATTAATGGTCTTGGCAATTCTCCTCATCTCTTCACTTACCAGATTCAAATCAACATTAAACAATTGCGCTGCGGTATAGGAATGAATATCTTTTCCTTCTAAAAAAGCTTTTTTCAAATCTTCATCGTGGGATAAATGAGCCAGAATTCTAAGTTCAATCTGAGAATAATCGGCAGATAAAAATATATTGCCTTCATCTGCTATAAAAGCATTCCTTATATCTTTACCCAACTCTGTCCGAACAGGAATATTCTGCAAATTAGGATTATTACTGCTCAGCCTTCCCGTTGAAGTACCGGTTTGATTAAAAGTGCTGTGAATCCTACCGGACTGAGGATTAATTAATCGAGGAAGTTTATCAATATAAGTATTTTTTAATTTTTCCAGCTCCCGATAGTCCAGAATTTGTGCTACTATTTCATGTTTTTCAGATAATTCCAGCAGTACCTGCGCATTAGTAGAATAACCTGTCTTAATTTTTTTCATAGTGGGTAGTTTTAATTTATTAAACAGAATATAACTTAACTGCTTTGGTGAATTAAGATTAAATTCTTCTCCGGCTAAATCAAAGATGGTATTTCTGAGCTCAGTAATCTTGTGAGAAAACTGCTGGGACATCTTCTTCAAAAAAGCAGTATCCAGCTTAATGCCCTTTTTTTCCATAAGGTAGATTACCTTTATGAGAGGAAGTTCCACATTGAGATACAGCTTATCCATATTTTGGGCATAAATTTGTTCCCATAATTTTTCTTTTAATGATAATAATAATTTTGTCTGCCAGCATATTTCTTTTTTCCGGTCAGCAAACTCTCCCTGCTCATTAAACTTGATATCTGTACCATACTTCCCAATAAGATTATCCTCTATTATTTTGTTTAACTGGTAATTCTCCTGAGAAGGATTTAATAAGTAGGAGGCAATCTTGATATCAAAATAAGGAGATGTGAAAAAATGAGTATCATTAGAAAAACAGGTCCAGAAATTCTTCAGGTCAAAGCCTATCTTTTCTATCTCCTCATCCTGAAAAATTTCATTTAATTTTCCTGAGACCTGTTCTATAGAAAGGTGTCTATTTATATCTATTATAGAATCCTGGTTGTTTATTATGATTAAAAATACTTCTTCCGGAATGGCTATAGCAGCAAATTCTACTATTTTTGAGGAAGCAGAGGTGTAACTCTCCTCTAAAAAGGAAAAAACTCCCCTTGTTTTGATTTTCTGGCACAATCTTGATAGCCCTTCTTCATCTGTAATTTCCTGGAATTCAATTATTCCCTCTTTTGTTTTTTTAATGTTTCTATCCTGCTCAGGAATCTTCTCTAACAATTTCTTAAACTCATATTTTCCAAACAGAGCTCTCAATTTTTCATAATCAGGTCCGGAATATGCCATTTGGGATAATTCCATCTTAAAATCAACATCTCTATTAATTATAGCTAATCTCTTACTCAATCTGGCCTGTTCTACATATTGTAATATTTTTTCTCTGATGGGCTTACTCTCAATATGGTGAGAATTGGCAATTATTTCTTCCAGACTCCCATATTGCTGGATTAGCCTTTGAGCGGTTTTCTCTCCTATACCGGGTACTCCCGGTATATTATCAGATGGATCGCCTTTGAGTCCTATGTAGTCCGGAATAAGATGAGGGGAAAAACCCAGCAATTTTTCTATAGAGTGCAGACCATATTGCTCAACCTGGGTTACTCCCTTTTGCATCAGCAATATTTCGGTATCTTCATCAGCCAGTTGCAATAGATCGCGGTCCCCGGTAACAATAACCGGCTTATACTCGCTTTCCTTAATTCTATGAACCAGGGTACCTATAAGATCATCAGCTTCGTATTCTTCCACCTCAATTGAGGGGATATTGAACTTCTGAACAATCTCTTTAATAATAGGTAATTGTTCAATCAACTCCTGAGGCATTTTTTCTCTCTGGGCTTTATACTGTTCATACTGCTTGTGGCGAAAAGTAGGTTTGGGTGTGTCAAAAGCAATCACGATACCATCCGGCTTTTGTTCTTCCAATAATCTCAGCAATACCAGGGTAAAGCCATAGGCGGCATTAATAAGCTGCCCATGGGAGGTTGTTAACCTGGGTAAGGCAAAGAAAGCACGATATATTAAACCCTGTCCATCAATTAAAAATAATTTTTTAGTTTTTTTCATCATCTTTAAGGTTTTTAATATTTAGAATAATCAATATCCCGTAAAAAAGAAAAAAAATGAAAGGCATATTAGATAGCTATTTGCTTGACATTGGTAGTAGTCTGGTCTATAATTTTTCTGAAACTTTCTTAAAGCCGAAGTGGCGAAATAGGTAGACGCACTGGACTCAAAATCCAGCGAGCCTCACCGCTCATGTCGGTTCGACTCCGACCTTCGGCACCATTTTTAAATCTCTGCATAATCTTCCTTTTCAGACCACACCCTGGCCTGAGGCAGATATTCTTTTATTTCTTTCTCTAATTTCCGGCTATATTCAACCTTTATCTGCTCATCAACATATTGATGGTATATTCTGTGCTCTGATTTAAAATGCATTACCACCTGTTCCCTTCCAGGGTGCTTCAGTAATATTTCTTTTAAATCCTTTAGCTTTTTAAGTTCAAGTTCAGTGATATCTATTTCAATATGCAGGAGGGAACTATTTTTATTTTTTTTCTTACTTAAAGGTAAACTTTTTTTCTTATAATTATTAATGGGAGCAATTGATTCTGCCAGCAATTTCATATTGAGTTCCATAGCATCAAGGCGTCCCTCCACAATAACTATATTCTCCTCCTGTAATGCCTCTTTGGACTCCTCCATTATTTTTGGGAAAACGATGATTTCCGTAGCGCCATAGAGGTCCTCTAAAGAAAAATAGGCCATTATATTGCCATTTTTGGTAGCTTTTTTTCTCATATTGGTAATAACGCCACCTAGAATAACCTGACTCTTATCAGATAATTTTTCTAAGTTAGTGGAATCGGCATTGGTAATTTTTAATAATTTGTCTTGATAATCCTGCAAAGGGTGATGGGAAAGATAAAAACCCAGGGTTTCTTTTTCCATTAAAAGAAGTTCCTGGTCGGTAAATTCTTTTACTCCCGCCCAGTCAAAAGTATCTTCAATATTATTTACAAATGAATCACTTTTAATGTTAAACAGACTTACCTGTCCATTTCTTTTTTCTCGTTGCCTGTCCTGGGCTATCTGTATTGACTTTTCTAAAACGGATAGCAATTGAGCCCTTGAAGCTTTCAGGGAATCGAAGGCGCCGCACTTTATTAAACTCTCCATCACTCTCCTGTTCATAGTTTTTAAATCTGCCCTCTGACAGAAATCGATGAGAGAGGAGAATGGTCCATTTTTCTTTCTTTCCATAATAATGTTTTCCACTGCCGCCCTGCCCACATTTTTAACTGCTGCCAGACCAAAACGTATGGTTTTTCTATCAACTACAGTAAAATCAATCAGACTCTCATTGATATCCGGAGGCAGAATTTTTAATCCCATATTCTGGCATTCTTTTATATACTTAACTACTTTATCCGTAAATTGCATAATACTGGTGAGAAGTGCAGCCATATATTCTACCGGATAATGTGCTTTAAGATAGGCGGTCTGGTAGGACAAGAAAGCATAGGATACACTGTGTGATTTATTAAAACCATAGCCGGCAAAATAAGCAATGAGGTCATATATATCATCAGCAGTCTTTTTATCAATACCATTTTTCAGGGCTCCTTCAATAAACTGTTTTTGCTGCTTATCCATTACTTCTTTAATCTTTTTGCCCATTGCTTTTCTTAAAATATCTGCCTGCCCCAGGGAATAACCGGCCAGTTGACTGGCAATCTGCATAACCTGTTCCTGGTAAACAATTACCCCATAGGTATCCTTCAGGATTGGTTCCAGTTTGGGATGTAAGTACTGAATTTCCACTTTCCCCTTTTTACGGTTTATAAAATCATCAATCATACCACTACCTAAAGGTCCTGGTCTGAATAAGGCCAAAAGGGCAGTAATATCTTCAATGTTTTTGGGTTCCATTCGTTTCACCAGATCAGTCATCCCGGAACTTTCCAGTTGGAATAGGCCACAGCACTCTCCTCTGGCTAACAGCTGGTAAACCTGCTCGTCATCTAAGGGTATCCGGTCAATATCTATTGTCACATCCCTGGTTTTTTTAATAATTTTTATGGTATTATTGATTACGGAAAGAGTTCTTAAACCTAAAAAATCCATCTTCAACAATCCCAGAGATTCTAAATCTTCTGCAACATATTGAGTAGAAATTTCTCCTTCGGAGGTTAACTGAAGTGGAACAAAATCAGTCAATGATTCACGAGATAAGACTACTCCTGCGGCATGAGTTGAGGCATGACGGGACAAACCTTCCAATTTAGAAGATATTTCAATCATCTTCTTTATAATAGCATCATTTTCCATTCTATCCTTCAATTCAGGTTCAATCTGCAATGCTTTCTCTATGGTCATTTTAGGTTCGAAAGGAATGAGTTTGGCAATTTTATCCACCTGTCCATAGGGAATACCCAATGCCCTTCCTACATCCCGGATTACTGCCCGGGCAGCCATAGTGCCAAAAGTAATAATTTGGGCGACTTTATCACTACCATATTTTTGACTGACATACTCAATTACCTCACCTCTTCCCTCGATGCTAAAATCAATATCGAAATCAGGCATACTGATTCTTTCCGGATTGAGAAATCTTTCGAAGAGCAGATGGTAATCTAAAGGGTTTATATTGGTAATATTAAGACAATATGCCACCAGACTGCCAGCTGCTGAGCCTCTCCCCGGCCCAACCATAATATGGTGTTTTTTGGCATAATCTACAAAATCCCATACTATTAAAAAATAGGTGGCAAAACCCATTTTTTGTATGATAGACAACTCATAGTCCAGACGTTCCTTAACTTCCCCCTGCAGGGTTTTAAATTTTACTTTTGCCCCTTCATAACATAACTGTTTTAAATAATCATTGTCAGTAAGTTTATCGGGCAGACTGAAATCAGGCAGATGGGCATTACGAAAATCTATCTCCAGATTGCACTCCTCAGCAATTTTACAGGTATTTTCCAGTGCCTCAGGAATATCAGCAAAATGTTGCAGCATTTCTTCCTGGGTATTAAAATAAAATTCATCGGTACTAAATTTTAAACGGTCCGGGTCATCGAGATTGGTGGCAGTTTGAATACATAATAAGATATCATGTGCCTCAAAATCTTCTTTGTTGAGGTAGTGAACATCATTGGTAGCAACCAGCGGAATTTCAAGGGAACGGCTCAATTTGATCAGCTCCTGGTTAACCTTAATCTGTTCCGGCATAGTGTTGTTTTGTATTTCCAGGTAAAAATTTCCCTTGCCATATATTTCCTGATAGGAGAGAGCCAACTCCTCTGCTTCACTAAAGTTATTTTGAAGGATTAAACGGGGTATTTCCCCTTTTAAACATGCCGACAAAGCAACAAGTCCTTCGTTGTATTCTCTCAATATCTCTTTATCTACTCTCGGTTTATAATAAAAACCTTCTAAAAATGATCTGGTGACTAACTGGATAAGATTCTGATACCCTCTCTTGTTTTTTGCTAAAAGTATCAGATGACTGGGAGATTCCTTCTTGCCATAAGATTTATCCTTCCTGCTATTTGGAGCAAGATAAACCTCGCACCCTATAATGGGTTTGATATTATTGGCAACCGCTTCTTTATAGAACTGGATAGCACCATACATAACTCCATGGTCAGTTAAGGCAATAGCAGACATATTGTTTTCTTTGGCTTTTCTTATTAACTCTTTGATACGGCATGCTCCATCCAAGAGGCTAAATTCAGAGTGAACATGCAGATGAACAAATCTTTGTTTTTCAGACATAGTATCTTCCCTCTTCAGCAAAAATCATTTCATTTCAGCAACTTGACCTTACCTTGTGTCACATTTAAAATCTAAAAGAAATTTTCGGAAATAGCCTTTTTTTAGTATTCTTAGATTATTATATACTAATTGAGGTGGTTTTCATATTAAAAGAGAATCTGTTATTATGAAAAAAGGGGGTTCGAGTTAATTTTTTCCAAAAATATTACAATAATATATGACAACTTAAATAGGTTAAATAGGCAGATTTTTTGTAATTATTTAAAGAAAATTTTAGCAAAATTAATCCATTCTTTATTTACTATCTTAATTTTGCTGATTGCTTCCTCTAAAGACACTGGAACAATCTTATTTCCCTTAAGTGCTGCCATTTTTCCAAAATCTTCCTTTTCAATTAATTCCACAGCCTTTACCCCGGTACGTAAGCCCAGGATTCTATCGAATACCGTTGGATTACCTCCTCTTTGCATATGTCCAACCACTGCATGTCTGGTTTCCAGACCGGTTTTCTCACAAATTAAATCACCTAAAGTCTGACCAATCTCTCTTTTCCTCAGAATCATATGTCCAAAATGGTCTAATTCCTCCTGTCCGGTGTTCGTGCCAGGCAATTCAACCCCTTCTGATACTACTACCAGAGCATATTTTTTCCTGGAATAGACCCGCTGGAGCTGCTTACACATCTCATCAATGTCCGGTTTTTCTTCCGGTAACAGTATCCAATCAGCACCACAGGCTAACCCGGTATAAAGGGCAACCCAGCCGGCATGCCTTCCCATAACCTCCAATATCATAACCCTGTGGTGGGACTTTCCGGTATCTTCCAAACTCTTCATTGCTTCCACCGCTCTGGTGACAGAACTATCAAAACCAAAAGTAAAATCAGTGGAAGATAGATCATTATCCATAGTTTTAGGCGCCCCGACCACATTTACCTTATATTCTTTGAATAGCCTGTGGGCAACCCCCAGCGTATCTTCCCCTCCCATAGCCAGTATGGCATCCAAACCATAATTCTTTATGGTATTTAATACTCTTTCTACCCCTTCCTCCACCTTAAAGGGGTTAGTCCGGGAGGTACCTAAAATGGTACCGGCTTTATCTATCAGTTCTTCGGCATCCTGTAAATGTATTTTAAATATGTTTCCGTCAATCAAGCCTCTCCATCCATCTCTGATGCCAAAAACTTCATAATCAAAATCATAAGCCCGATAGACTGCACCCCGAATAGCAGGATTAAGTCCACAGCAGTCTCCTCCCCCTGTTAAAATACCAATTCTTTTAGACATCTTTCATTCTCCAATTATATATAATTTAGTTTTAATATTGATTAAATATTATATATTATATTCTATTATTACTGCCCAATACTCTAATCCGGTCTCTGATAACTTCTTTTGCTGCTTTTTTAGCTGCTCCCAGTGATTTACGGGGATCTATTTCATCGGGGTTTTGCTTAAAATAATCCTGAATGGCTCTGGTAAAAGCCATTCTTATTCTGGTATCGATATTTACTTTGCATATTCCTGCAGCAATTCCTTTTTTCACTTCCTCATCATTCGCTCCGGAAGCTCCATGTAAAACCAAAGGGACACCGGTTAAATCTCTTATCTTTTCAATGCGAGGTATATCCAGCCTGGCAATGGCTTCCTGGCAACCATGTATTGTTCCTACCGCAGCAGCCAGGGAATCAATAGCAGTTAATTCCACAAATTTTCCTGCCTCTTCCGGATCGGCCATAAATTGCTTTATTTTTTCCCGTGCTACACCCGGTTCATCACTGGAGTCCATCTTCCCAATTTGCCCAATTTCAGCCTCTACCGGAATATTAACAGCATGTGCCATTTCAACAACTTTTTTAGTTAGGGCAACATTTTCTGCAAAAGGCAATTGGGAGCCATCAAACATCAAAGAGGTAAATCCAGCCCTTAAACACTTGATGTTCTGATAATAATCTGTGCCGTGGTCTAAATGTAAAACAACTGGAATAAAGGTATTTTCAGCTAATACCTTCACCATAGCAACAATCATATCTAAGCCAGCATAAGCAATCGCTCCCTGTGAAGCCTGAACAATAACCGGTGCCCTTTCTTCTTCAGCAGTCTCTATAATTGCCTGAACAATCTCCATATTGTTAGCATTAAAGGCACCAATTGCATAACGATTTTTTTGGGCATCTATTAATATTTCTTTACTTGTAACCAGGGGCATAAGGTCATCTCTCCCTTCTTATTTTAATTCCATCTATTATGGTTATTGAGAAAAATTAACATTGTATCATTGAAAATATTTTTACAAAAACTCTGGAATTAAAAAAATGTTTTATACTTTTTAATTATATATAGGTTAAAAACTTATTGCAATTAATATTTTGTTAAATGCGGCCTCTCCTTTTGGCTAGGTAGAAAGGTTCAGGTTATAACCTCCTATGGGACAGAATGTTTTACTCCATCACTATCAATAACCTTCCTCTAGGTCAATCCTGTTTTTTGGTTCTTCCCCATAAAACACTCTTTTAATATTTTCATATACCTGCAATATGTTCCCTTCAATAGATTTATCAGTATAACCGGCATTATGCGGAGACATTATTATATTATTCAATTCCTGAAAAGGATATTGACTTGGCAATCTCTCCGGTATTTCTCTTGTAGGATACTGATACCAGGTATCGATAGCCGCACCTGCCAAAGTACCATTTTTGAGATGTAAATAGAGGGCTTTTTCATCAATAACCTTACCCCGCCCAATATTAATAAGGTACTTTCCTTTCATTAGTGCTAATTTTCGGTCATCAATTATATTTTCAGTCTTTTTGGTCAAAGGTAAGGATATGATTATAAAATCGGATTGAGCAATAACATATTCTAATTGCTCAGGCGTACCTAAAAAGGTTAGACCGTATTTCTGCTCTAATTCTTCTTCTTTTTTTATGGTTTGTTTAATGGCATATATTTTCATACCAAAAGCCAGCGCTCTTTTGGTAATTTCCAATCCAATCGTACCCAAACCAATAACAGCCAGATTTTTTCCCTTAACCTGAATAGCCGGTTCACCGGTAACAAATCCATGCCATATGCCCCGCCGCAGGTCCCGGTCATTGTTTAGCAGGTTTTTTGCCAGGGCTAATAAAAGAGAGAAAGCCTGTTCCGAAACTGCATCGCTATTGCCGTGAGTATTACAAACCGTCACATCAGTATAATTCTTAAATACTTCCAGATTCTGTTTATCCACTCCGGTAAAAGGTATCTGAAACAATTTCAATTTTTTGGCCTGATTTAGCTCAAACTCGCCCAGTTCTCCTCCCACTATTACCTCTACAGATGCTAACTGTCTGCTCAATTCTTTACTGTCAGGATGGGGAAAAATAAGCTCCAGGGGCAAGTTATCACACCGATTGTATTTCTCCAATAATTCTGACCATTTCTCAGCTTTTACCATCTTACTAAATATCAATACTTTCATTTTTTTAACAATATCTTTATCGTTAGATTTCTGTTTTTCTCTCTCCTCCACAAATTTCCGGGTAGCTACAATATGTTTGCATTCTAAATTCCATTTCCGGCAATTATTTTCAAAATCATAGCAATCGCATTCCGGAAGGGAAAGGTTTACTCTATATATTTTCTTATTTTGTTTATTTTGTATTAAAAAATGGTCTCCTTTATCTTCTACTGTCAAATCCTGGGAGGCAAGAGCTCTTTTATTCTGCTCCTCTTTAAGCAGCAATTTTCTGGCTAGCTGATCAGCCATCTGATTATCTTCTCTTCTGTTCCAAATAAAAAAGACAGGGGCTTTAATTTCTTTGACTAATTCTTGTATCCTCTCATAGAGTGGAATCATTTTTTTATTCTTTACCTTAAACTGGCCATTTAATTGTTTTACGATTAATTGACTATCACAATAAAACTGAACTGAATGTGAAGGAATATCTTTTATTTCTTCCAAACCTCTTATCACAGCACTATATTCTGCAATATTATTGGTGCCCTGACCAATTATTTCATTGATTTTTTTCCATAACTGTCCATCACGGTAAATAACAACCCCTATTGCCATATTCCCCGGATTAGGTATACAGGAGCCATCCACCCGTATTAAAAGTTTTACCATAAACACCTCTTTTTGTTGTGACTAATTTCTTCCAATTTCTTTTTTATAAGAGCTCTTAATTCTGTTATTTCATTTGTAAAATACACTTTCCCTTCTCTCTGAAATGGTTTAAGCCAGTCACCGGCATCAAATCTAAATAAGATTACCACTTTACCATATTTTAAAGCTATGGCTATTTCGGAAATTGTTCCTGCACTCCCCGGCAAGGCAACAATCATATCACTGCTTAATACATTAATAATGTTTCTGGCCATACCTATACCGGTAACAATAGGAATATCTATGTATTGAGAAGCCCAGTCTGCATCATCAACCGGCAATATTCCTATAGTTATTCCACCATTATCTTTAGCACCCTTAGCAGATGCTTCCATAATACCTGATGCCCTGCCACCGTTTAATAGTATCCATCCCTCCCGGGCTATCATTACCCCAATCTGATAGGCATATTGTTCATCATCAGGATTTACAAACTGCGATCCACCCATTACACCAATTATAAACTTTTTAATAGGAATCCCCTCCTCTTAATATTTTTGGCAGTATTGTTTCTACCTTAGTCTATTATATACCTTAAATATTCTATTTTCTCAAGTTAAGAAAGGAATCAGTAACAGTATAGATTTTTAATAAATTTTTCTTAATAAATTAACAGTCAGATAATGGCTCTCCATATTTGACATTTTAAAATAATTAGTTAAAATATTAGTGATGGAAACTCAGGTCAAATTAAATATAATAGACTATTGGGTTATAATAAATTTACCTTAAATGTTTTACTGAAAGAGGTAGAAGTTATGGATATGGACAAAAGAATTAGATATGCTTTTGAGCATTCGGAGATATTAAAATGGCCAAAGCAGCTGCTCTCTTCCTTTGGTTCGTCAGAGGTTCATTATCATGTTCTTACTGAACCTGTTTACCAGGAATTTACCAGGGGAGAGGCAGAAACTGTAGTAAGAGAGGGCAAGGTAAGCTGGTACAGACCGCAGTTATTAACTCCTGAATATATCTTGCGTATTGAGGGATTCAGCGACGAAGCCAAAAAAGCACTTCTATCCATAGCTGGTGAAATGCCTGATCTGGCAAGTATTCTATATCACTTTCACTTTAAAAGAGAAGTTGATTCTATGAATTTTGTCTCAGGCAGTATTAAATCAGTTGCCGACAAGATTGCCCGTGAAATTGATAAAAGAGGTGATAATCTCTCAACAATTATCAAAGGTGTGGGTGATCTTTGGGATATTTCTCTATCTAAATTTATTTTAGATATGATGAACAGAAGTGCCCGTCAATCCCAATTTCCTGAACTGAGGAAAAGAGGGTTGGTTACCTACAACAATTTAGGTTATCAGGTTGTATCACGGGATGCACAGGGGGTCCCTCTTATCGCCAAAAAAGAGATTGAAACAATGTTTGATATGGTAAAACACGGGGATATGGAACCGAAAGACTTAAAAGCTGAATTAGACCGATGGGGGCTATTTGAATACTATCAAGACCGTTTTTTTGAATTGTTTAGAAGGAGGTAACAATAATGGGTTATATAAAGTCTGCTCTGGAGATTGCCTTAGAAAAAACAACCGGTGAAAAACTGACCGATAAGGAAATAGCTGAAATTAAGCAACAGGAAAAGACAGATTCTATCTTGGCAAAGTATTATAAAGGCCAGATTGAGCAAGAACAATTGTGGCATTATTTTAAAGAATTGCCAGTCCGTTATTTAAGGCAGGCACAAAATAGCTTTTTAAGGTCCTTAACCTTCCAGAGCAATGTTTATGATGTTGAGAAAAGAAGAGCAGGTATTTTAGCTCTGGAAAACCTGAAAAAACCCAATCGTTTCTCAGATATAGAATACTATTTTGAGCAGATTGGAAAATTGCAGGAGGAATTGCAAAAAGATAAAGAAGAACTGATTAAACTGGTAACAAAGGATCTGGAAAAGAATCCGGAAAGAAGATTACAGACTTTTCAACAGGGTAATCAGATAATTATAAAGGAATTATCCCTTGAAGAAGTTCTGGAACAGGATAAAGGATTAAAACAAAAAATAAACCAGATGGAAAAGAAATATAAAGAAAAATTCAAGCTGTGGAAAGAAAAAATTTCTGAATTTATCAATGAGAACGGTGAATAGACCAACTCTTTCCCTTTGCCATTAAGATATGATCGAGTAGGGGGAAATCTCTTCCCCCTCTCACACCACCGTACGTGCCGTTCGGCATACGGCGGTTCAATTCAAATAATAGTCAAGACAACTAACAAGTCCTCTCATTGTGAAGATTCCTTTTGATATTTTGTGTAGAC
>JAKQEP010000115.1 GCA_029556475.1 Candidatus Atribacteria bacterium | reverse complement strand
GCGATGCTCGATGGAATAGCCAGAAGAAATACCGATAATGAGATGGCTCAAAAAGTGCAGCTTGCAAGAGATAGATTATTTGATAAAATAGTAGCAGCATGACTCTTGCTTTCAGGCTCATATTTGGATTAGAAAAGAGTGGGAGTTGTTTTTTTTGACAATTTGTGCTATATTAGGTTTGCAGTGTAATATTGATAAGTTACCCTGCTGTGAGCGCTATACTGAATAAGTTTTGACCCAACACTTTTTTAAAAAGGTAATCGACCTCCGGGTGTCTAATGCAAGCCTGCGGTTTCCCAAAAGGTTACCTAAAATTAACAGTAATGTTAATTAACTGGAAGCATAAAGCATTCGGGTAGATATCCACCTGTTTGAGGGTCGGTATCAAAACTTGAAGTTAGCGACATAGCGGGGTTATTATTTATATTGACAATTAGACGTCATTGGTATTATGATAAATAAATTAGATAAGCATTCTTTAAGAAAACAGCTTCTCATTAAAAGAAGAGAACTTTCGCCGAAATTTATTCTGGAAAATAGTAAAAAAATAGAGGCATATTTAATAAATTTAGATATTTATCAAAAAACGACCAATATTATGGTATATGTTGCGACTCAGAATGAAGTTCAAACACAGGAAATCATAAAATCTGCTCAAAAAGATAAGAAAAATATTTTCATACCTCTAACCATCAGGAGAAACAATACCTTGCTCCCTTCTTTAGTAACTGATTTTAATACAGAGCTTATTGCAGGGGCTTTAGGAATTCTCGAACCCAAAAAAGAGTTCTACAGAATATATCCACCAGATGTTTTAGATCTGATAATTGTTCCCGGTGTTGCCTTTACCGTACAGGGACACCGACTGGGGCGGGGTGGCGGTTATTATGACCATTTTCTAAGTCAGTTAAAACCAAAAACACTTTCCGTGGCATTATCCTTTGAGATGCAGATTCTAGAAGAAATACCTTTTGATGATAAAGATATGCCCGTTGATTATATTATTACCGAAAAAAGAGTAATTAAAATAAATTAATAAAATTAATAGAAGAATAGACATTATTTTTTAAAAATAATATTGATATTAGCGATTTATAGTAATAATTCTAATTATATGATAATATTGTCGCAGCAATTAAGGAGGAGATGGCAAGCTTATGGAAAAACAGAATGGTATAGAAGAGGGAAAAAAAGCAACTGAGAGTCAGGACCAGATGGATATGATGATGCAGGATTCTTTGGATGACTTCAAGCAGATTAAAAAGGGAGAAATAATTCGAGGCAAAGTAGTCAAGGTTGACGAAGAGGGGTATTTTGTAGATATAAAGTACAAGATGGAAGGATTTCTTCCTGCTACCGAAGACTCTTTACTGAGAGAAGGACAGGATAAAGTAAACCATACTCTGGAATTGGATGATGAAATAGATGTTTATGTGGAACAGGTTGATGAAAAAAATGGACTTATTCATCTTTCCAGAGAAAGAGCTCGCTATTTAATGCTATGGGACCAGCTCATTAATGCCTATAAATCCAAAAAACCATTACAGGGTGAGGTTGTGGAGAAAAATGCCAGTGGGCTCATAGTCGATTTAGGTGTCAAGGCATTCGTCCCCCTATCACAGGTAGAACAGAGTTTTATTACCGAGGCGGATTTAGAAAAATATGTAGGCAAAAAATTGCCTTTCTATATTCTAAAAATGGATAAAATAAAAAATAAGGTAATTCTTTCCCATCGCCTTGCTTTGGAAAAAGAAAGAGAGTTTTTAAGACAGAAAACCCTCTCCTCCTTAAAAGTGGGACAGATTGTTGATGGGAAAGTGGTAAATATTACCGATTTTGGAGCATTTGTCGATATAGGCGGCATAGAGGGACTTCTTCATATTTCTGAAATTACCTGGAAGGAAATCAAAAATCCTCTCAAGCTTATCCAAAAGGGTGATGAGTTAAAAGTAAAAGTTCTTAATTTTGATAAAGATGAGAAAAAAATATCTCTTAGCATAAAACAGATAAATCCCAACCCCTGGGATGTGGTGGAAGAAAAATATAGAGTTGGCGATGAAGTTGAGGGAAAGGTCATCAATATAAAGGATTTTGGGGTATTTATTGAATTAGAAGAAGGTTTGAATGGTTTGCTTCACATCTCAGATATGTCCTGGGCTTACATCAGGACCCCACAGGATGTATTGACGGAAAACGATGTGATTAAGGTGAGAGTTTTGGATATTGATAAAGAAAACAAAAAAATTTCTCTTGGCTTAAAGCAGCTTATGGAAGACCCCTGGCAAAACATTGAAAAAAAATATGCAATAGGAAGTACTGTAGAAGGAAAAATTACCCAGGTCACCTCATATGGTGCCAATGTGGAATTAGAGCCGGGAGTATCAGGAATTATCCATCTTTCTGAAATTGATTGGAAATACATTGAAAAACCATCTTCCGTCTTAAAAAAATATGCTGTATTACCCTTACAGGTACTTAAGATAGATAGCAAAGACCGTTTAGTTTTCTTAAGCAGAAAACACACCCTGCCCAATCCCTGGCAAAACATTGAGGGAAAATATAAGGTTAATGATAAAGTAAATGGTATTGTTAAAAGATTGAAGAATTTTGGTGCCTTTGTTTCACTTGATGAAGAAGTAGAGGGCTTTCTGCCCTTTTCTGAAATTACCTGGGAAGACATCAAACACCCCAATCAGGTGCTCAAAAAAGACGACCAGCTGGAATTAAAAATAATAGAGATAAACCCGGAAAAGTATCAGATAACCCTTAGCCGTAAACGTTTCCTTCCCAATCCCTGGACTGTAATTAAGAAAAAATATGAAGTGGGCACTATTGTGGAAGGGAAAGTAGTAAATATTACTGATTTTGGTGCTTTTGTAAATCTGGAAGAAAATATAGATGGTCTGGTACCTCTTTCTGAAATATCCAACCATAAGATTGAACAGGTAGATAGTGTTCTGGCACTGGGAGACACTGTTCAGACTATAGTAACTAAAATTGATGATAGAAGAAAAAAAATTAGTCTCAGTATTAGAAAGGCAGAGAAAGAGGTTCAAAAAAGGCTGGTAAAAGATTATAATAAGAAAGAGGGAAGCGAAAGAATCCTTCTTAAAGATGTATTTGGAGATATTCTGAATTATAAAGAAAAGTAAAGTGAAAAATATTATTAAGGAGCAGTAGGTTGGAAGCAGAAGAAAAGAAAAATACCTACCTTTCTAATTTAAGATTGGGAGAAATTCTCATAAAGCAGGGAGTGATAAAGCCAGAGCAGTTAAAAAAGGCTTTGGATGCCCAGAAGACTGATAGCAAAAAGAAAATAGGAGATATTCTAATCAGTCAGGGAATAATTTCTCAAAAACAGTTAAACCAGGCATTGCAGCATGTTTTTGAGACTGACTATATAGAATTGGGAGATGTTGTCCTTGACCCGGAAATAATTTCTCTTATTCCCAAGAAAATTGCCGTACGTTATAAGCTGATACCTCTCAATAAGGAGAACAATACCCTGACTCTGGCTATGGCTAATCCTCTAGATGTTAACGCAATAGACTATATCAAAGAATACACCAAATTGGATGTCATACCTAAATTTGCCAATGAAAATGAAATACTCAATGCTCTTAGCAGTTCTTATGAAGCCGGATACCAGTTTGATGATTTACTGGACCGGGTAGATGTGGCTACAGTCAGCGATATGAGTGACGAGCTGAATCTTTCTGCCCTGGAAGCCATAAGCCAGGAAGCCCCCATTATTCAGCTGGTGAATATGGTCATCGTGGATGCCATTAAAGAGAGAGCCAGCGATATACACTTAGAACCCAATCAGAGAGGTCTTTTAGTTCGTTTTAGAATTGACGGTATTCTTCACGATGTACGCATGCTCCCGCAGAGGGTAAGACCGGCAGTAGTATCCAGGGTAAAAATTCTTTCCAATATGGATATTGCGGAAAGAAGATTGCCTCAGGATGGTAGGTTTCAACTGCGCTTCGGAGCCCGTGAAGTGGACTTAAGAGTATCCTCTATTCCCACTGTTTATGACGAAAAAATAGTAATGCGTATTCTGGATAAGAGTCAGGGAGTAATAGCCCTGGAGAGTATCGGATTTACCGAAGCACAGGTGCAGGATTTCCGTAAAATGATTCATTATCCTCATGGCATTATTCTCATTACCGGACCTACCGGCAGCGGAAAGAGTACCACTCTTTATGCTACCTTAAATGAAGTAGATTCTGCTAAAAAAAATGTTATTACTGTGGAAGACCCTGTTGAGTATAAACTGGATAGAATTAACCAGATAAATGTCAGGCCTAAAATAAACCTGACCTTTGCCAATGCCCTTCGTTCCATTTTACGCCAGGACCCGGACATTATTATGATTGGTGAAATGAGAGATTCTGATACAGCCCATATAGCTGTTCAGTCTGCCCTAACCGGACATCTGGTCTTCAGCACCCTCCATACCAATGATGCTGTCAGCTCTTTGACCCGTATGACCGATATGGGAGTGGAGCCATTTCTTATTTCATCCTCAGTCATTGGGGTTATGGCTCAAAGATTGGTTCGCAGGATCTGTCCCAAATGTATAGAGGAATATATCCCTGAGGAAGGCATATTTGATGACCTGAAACTGAATGTTGTCTTACCTGACAAAGACAAGATAAGATTGTTCAGGGGTAAAGGCTGTGATTACTGCAAAAATACCGGCT
This sequence comes from Candidatus Atribacteria bacterium, assembly GCA_029556475.1. GTDB lineage: Bacteria > Atribacterota > Phoenicimicrobiia > Phoenicimicrobiales > Stramentimicrobiaceae > Stramentimicrobium. The sequence continues at coordinate 8,958 of JAKQEP010000115.1, read as the reverse complement.
ATTATGGAAGGATAGCAATCTTTGAGATGATAGAAATAAATGATGAAATACGTTCTATGATTTTGAAAAAAATCTCAAGTAACCAGATAAAAGAAGTTGCCATCCGCTATGGAATGAAAACCCTTCTTGATAGTGGAATCGAAAAGGCTTTGGAAGGTATTACCACTATAGATGAAGTTTTCAGGGTTGCAGTATCGTAACTCCCATTAACTATTAAAACATTATGGAATTTCCCATGAAAAAGATGAACAGTAATCAAATTAGAGATACTTTTTTACAATTTTTCCAGTCCAAGGGACATAAGATTATGCCCAGTGCTTCTCTTATTCCTGAAGACCCTACTATTTTATTTACCATTGCCGGGATGGTTCCTTTTAAACCCATCTTTTTAGGGCAGAAAAAATCTGTCCTGAAAAGAGCTACTTCCTCTCAGAAATGCCTGAGGACCAATGATATTGAAAATGTTGGTAAAACTGCCCGTCATCATACTTTTTTTGAAATGCTGGGCAATTTCTCTTTTGGTGATTACTTTAAAAAAGAAGCAATTATGTGGAGCTGGGAATTTTTTACAGAAGTGATTGGTTTCCCTAAAGAAAAATTATATGTGTCCGTTTATAAAGATGATCAGGAAGCATATGACCTCTGGCATAATATGGTTGGATTGCCGGAAGGTCGTATTGTCAGACTGGGGGATGAGGATAATTTTTGGAAAGTCGGTCCCGAAGGGCCTTGTGGTCCCTGTTCGGAAATATATATTGATCTGGGTCCCGAAAGAGCTTCTGTCACAGGTGGCGGAGTCGGTGTTGATGAACGTTATTTGGAATTGTGGAACCTGGTTTTTATGCAATACAACCGTAATCAGGATGGCTCCCTGGAACCTTTGCCCTCTCAAAACATCGATACCGGCTTAGGTTTAGAAAGAATTACCTCAGCTCTGCAAAATGTTCCCTCCGATTTTGAAACAGATTTATTCTATCCTATTATTCAATATACTGCCCGAAAAGCAGGGATTGCCTATGGTGAAAATCATAAAAATGACATTGCTCTAAAGGTTATTTCAGACCATATTCGAGCACTGGTTTTTATGATAACAGATGGTATACTTCCTTCCAATGAAGGAAGAGGATATGTGTTGAGAATGCTGCTGAGAAGGGCTTATCGTTTTGGTAAATTAATCAATTTTGATAAACCTTTTCTTTACGATATTGCTCCACAGGTAGTACAAAATATGTGGCAGGCTTATCCTGAGATAAAAGAAAAAGAAAAAACAGTCTATGAAATTATCTTAACGGAAGAAAAGCGTTTTCAGGAAACCCTCAATCTTGGCCTTTCTATTTTAGAAGAATATATTCAAAAATTAGAAAGAAGTAACCAAAAAATTTTAAGCGGTAAAGATGCCTTTACCCTATACGATACCTATGGCTTCCCTTTAGAAATTACCAGAGATATTCTTTCTGAATCAGGTTTATTGGTAGATGAGCAGGGTTATCAGAAATATATGTTAGAACAGAAAGAGCGTTCCCGTTCACATCAATTATGGGGAGCGGATAAAGTCAACCATCAGTTTTTAGAGAAACAGGTAAAACTTTATAAAACCATTTGGGCTGATAATAGAGATACCAGATTCTGTGGCTATGCACAGATTTCTACCAATACCAGAATTATAGCTCTTCTTAAAGGCTCTGAACCAGTTGAACAGCTTTCTTCTGCTGAAGAAGGAATTATAATATTAGAAGAAACACCTTTCTATGCGGAAAAGGGTGGTCAAAAAGGTGATACCGGCACTATTCTTGGTGCTGATAATTCATCACTGGCACAGGTTTTTGATACTCAGATGCCGGTGGAGGGTTTAATAGTTCATTATGTTCAGGTAAAAGAGGGTGCTTTTAGTAAAAACCAGCTGGTTAAAGCCCAGATTGATAATCAGGATAGAATCGCTATCGCCGCCAATCATACTGCTACACATCTCCTGCACTATGCTTTGCGTGAGGTACTGGGCAGCCATGTTAAACAAGCCGGCTCATCAGTTACATCTGAACACCTTAGATTCGATTATACTCACTTTGCTCCTCTGAAAAAGGAAGAGCTGGATGAGATTGAAAAAATGGTTAATCAAAAAGTAAATGAAAATTACTCCATCACATCAGAAATTACTGACTTAAATACTGCTCAGCAAAAGGGAGCCATTGCACTATTTGGTGAGAAGTATGGAGAAAAAGTACGAATGATTGATATCGGTGGTTTCAGCAGGGAACTTTGCGGTGGCACTCATCTGGACGAAACCTCCAGAATCGGAATCTTTAAAATTATCTCAGAGCAGGGAATAGGCAGTGGTTTAAGGAGAATTGAAGCAGTAACCAGGGAAAAGGCGCAGGAAAGTATAAAAAAAGAGGAAACCCTGTTACAGGAATTAGAGCAAATCCTTGATGTTCCGCAGGATAGACTACTGCAGAAAGTCAATCAGTTATTACAGGATAATGAATCATTAAAGTGTGAGTATCGTTTACTCTGGAAAAATACACTTCCATCCCGTCTGGAAAAGATTATTAAAGAACAAAAAGTTATTAAGGGACTAACCGTTGTCTCGGCAATTCTCGATACCATTGACAAGACCGATTTAAGAGAAGCCGGAGATTCAATTAAAGGAAAAATAACTTCTGGAATAATTATTCTGGCTACCATAAGCAAAGACAACAGGATTAATTTAATTATTATGCTCACCGATGATTTAGTTGATAAAGGTTATGATGCCGGCAAGCTCATTCAACCAATTGCCATAGCTCTCAATGGTCAGGGTGGAGGTAAGCGTCATTTTGCTCAAGCCGGTGGAACTGACCTGACTAAATTAAAAACTATATTTCAGAATATTGAACAATATATTCAGATTTAGAACATTTCTGTTTTTCTACTATCTAACTACTGCATTTTCTTTATTTTTCCTGTATTATCATTATAATAAAATAAATAAAGTTTATAGTTTTCAGTTTATAGTTATTAGTAAAGAATAAGTGTTGCAGTAATAAAAGTATAAAGTTACCAGAACAGTCGTTAGTCGTTGGTCGTTGGTATTTAGTGTTTAGTATTTAGTTTAAATGAAAAGGCGAAAATGTTGGCAGAAATGTGGGAATAATAATACAAAGAGTCTGAAGAAAAGTGTTTCCTATGTGTTGGTTAAACTGTATTTTACCAAAAACTAAAAACCAAAAACTAAAAACTTTAATAAGGAGACCATATCTTGAGAATATTAGCCATAGATATTGGCGAAAAAAGAATAGGACTGGCTATAAGCGACGCGTTGGGAATTACCGCCCAGGGACTGCCCACTATTGAAATAAAGAGTGAACAGGAAATTTACTCCAAAATTATGGAAATCATCAAAGAAAAAAATGTAGACCATCTTGTCTTCGGATTACCGAGAAATATGAACGGAACATTGGGACCACAAGCCAAAAAAGTGCAGGAATGCGCCCAAAAGTTTGAGAAGCTCAGTAACCTGCCGGTGGATTTTGAAGATGAGAGATTAAGCACCGTCAGGGCAGAACAGGTACTTCTGGAGGCAGACACCAGCAGGGCAAAGAGAAAAAAAGTAATAGATAAACTGGCTGCTGCTATTTTCTTGCAATCCTACCTGGACCGAAAAGGCATAGAAAAGAATGAAAATAATAAAAACAATAAAAGCAATAATTAACAAATTTCTTAACGCCTTATTTTTTTTATTCCTGCTTGTCTTCCTGGCTTTGTTACTTTCTGCTGCCTGGGTATTGGTACCGGTGCAGCAGGAAGAACCAGTTGAAAAGGTAATAGAAATACCATACGGCTATAACAGCACTGAAATAAGACAATTACTGGAAAAAGAAGGGATTATCAGACCCCATAATTATCTCTTCCCCATGGTAACCAAAATGCTGAAAATAGACTCCAGATTGCAGTCTGGTGAATATCAGCTCAGTTCTTCCCAAAATCTCCTTCAAATAATAGAGCAGCTGGTGAAAGGAAGAGTTGTTCTTTATCGTATAACCATCCCTGAAGGTTTTCAACACCGGCAAATTGCCCGTTTGCTGGCAGACCGAAAAATCATAGACTACGATGCATTTATAGAATTAATTAAAGAAAATATTCAATATAAAGAAGGGTACTTATTCCCGGATACCTATGAATTTCCCAAGAATTTTGGGGTGAAAAATGTGCTTAAAGCTATGCAGAAAAACTTTGAAGAGGTGGTTTATAAACATATTAATCCCGAGCAGCAGTTTCCGGAGGGTTTAAACTTTGCCCAGGTAATAATACTTGCCTCTATCATAGAAAAAGAAGCCCTTGGAACAGAAGATAAACCCAGAATTGCTTCTGTTTTTTATAACAGATTATCAAGAGGTATGCTTTTACAATCCTGTGCCACTGTCCAGTATTTACTGGATAAACCACAGGAGAGATTGAAAGAAAAGGATCTGGCTATAGAATCGCCCTTTAATACTTATTTGTATCCCGGACTGCCTCCTGAACCAATCTGTAATCCCGGATTGGAATCTATTATGGCAGCAGCCTATCCGGCAAAGGAGGATTATTTATACTTTGTGCTGGGTAAAGAGGGTAAACATATTTTTTCAAAAACTTATCAAGAACACCTGAATAATAAACCATAGGTACGTGTGGGTACAAATGAAGGAAAGTTTTTAGTTAATAGTTTTTTGTTTTTAGTAAAAATAAATACTAAAAATCATTAAAACGTGAATGCGGTTTTATACGACAATAAAATAACGCATAACACCAAACGAATAGAGTACCAATTCAAATAAAAAGGAGTAAGAAATGCTTCCTCTCATCATTGGCATTGCCGGGGGTACTGGCTGTGGGAAAACCACCGTAGCCAAAAAAATAGTCCTGGGCATTAAAGGTAAAAAAGCCATCATCATTCCCCAGGATGCCTACTATAAGGACCTCTCACATCTTGCCCTGAAAGAGCGAAAAAAATTCAATTTTGACCATCCCGCCGCTTTTGATAATGAGTTGCTGTTAAATCATCTCAATAACTTGATTCAAGGAAAGCCCATATCAATGCCGGTCTACTCATTTCAGGACTATACCCGTAAAAAAGAAGTTAAAAAGGTTAAACCGGCCGATGTAATTATCCTGGAAGGTATTCTGGTTTTGGAAGAGGAGAGTATTCGCGAAATGCTAAATATAAAAATTTATGTTGATACCGATTCAGATGAACGTTTTATCCGCAGACTGATACGGGATACCAGAGAGAGGGGAAGAAGTCTTTCCTCGGTAGTAGAGCAGTATCTGAACAGAGTCAAGCCTATGTTTTTACAATTTGTGGAGCCCTCAAAACGATATGCTGATATTATTATACCCCAGGGAGGTTTGAACAGGGTAGCGATTGATATTATTACCAGTACTATTAATGCCCGTTTAAACCAATTCGGCGTATTTTGACTATCATAATTTAAAGAAAAATATTTACCTTGAATTATTAAAATAAAGCGATAAAAGGAGTTTTGATGCCTCATCTTTTTAGAATACTTGTTCCTGATGTCTATCTGGAAAACATTTACTCCATAGACACAGCAAAATTAAAAGAAAAGAAAAACATAAAGGGAATTATTTTAGACCTTGATAACACTATTGTACCCTGGGGGACAAATAATCTTGACGATAGGGTTTTGCAATGGATTGAGCAGGTTAAACAGAATGGGGTAAAGGTTTGTCTTGTTTCCAATACTCATAAAAATATTTCAGATATTGGCCATAAACTGGCTATACCTTTTTTATATAGTCGTTATAAGCCCAGGAGAAAGCCCTTCAGGGAAGCTATGAAAATAATGAATACCAACAATAAAGAAACAGCGGTAGTGGGAGATCAGATATTTACCGATATATGGGGTGGAAATCGCCTGCAGCTCTTAACCATACTGGTCTGCCCTTTGAGTCGCTCTGATTCACTGGGAACTACCATCATCAGTCGTGTTCTGGAAGGATTCTTATTATCAATTTTGTTTAGAAATGGTAAAATAGAGTTAACCAAAGGCAAGTGGCCCAATTAATATTTCAATTCTTATAGTATTATGGTCTTATGGGCATATCACATTATTATCTATAATAGATACTCTCCCCCGGGCTGGAATGATTTGTTGCTCTTTTTTACTGGTAGGGGTATAATAATATATTGTTTCATTGTATATCATTGTATATGATTGTATAAGCAAAATAAAAAACAGCATTTTGAATACTCAATATTATAAAAACTGAAAGTAAGGATAAAATGGCAATGGTAGCCCGTTTTGTAAAGGAAAAAGGAATAACCGGAGAATTTCTCTTAAACCTGCTTATCAGCAAGAAAATTATCAGCAACAAAGAGTTAGAAGATATCTGCAAAAGACAGGGGGAAAACAATTTTTCTATTCAGAGAGTAATTTTGGGAACAGGGATAATGAGCAAAAAAGATATGATGCAGCTGCTCTCGGATGAAATTGGCGTACCCTATGTGGATTTAGAGGGAAAGACATTTGACCCCTCTATTGTAGCAATGCTTTCCGAAGAGATTTCCCGTAAGAATAATCTGGTAACCATTGGTAAAAAGAAAGATAAACTTATTGTAGCGATGGCAAACCCCCTGGATGTTTATATCCATGATGAGATTAGAATTACTACAGGATACGAGATAGAACCATATCTGGCTCTCAGTGATGATATTAATAAAACTCTGGATTCAGTATATGGGATTACCGAAAATTTACAGCAGATGATAGGTGAGATTGCCTCACTCCCGGTAACCGCAGTGGAAGAAGAAGCTGAAGATATGGAAATCACCAAAAGCGTTACCGAAAGCCATGAAGCCCCTGTTATAGCACTGGTTAATCTCATTATGCTCCGGGCTATCAAAGAAGGGGCCAGCGACATCCATATAGAGCCCTCTGGTGACCGTCAGCTTAAGGTAAGATATAGAATTGATGGGATACTGCATGATATTATGTCGCCTCCCAAGAGTCTGCATATGGCTATTATTTCACGAGTCAAGATTATGTCCAATCTCAATATTGCCGAACGCCGTCTGCCCCAGGATGGAAGAATCAAAGTGCAGGTCCATGGCAGGGAGATAAACTTCCGGGTATCCACTATACCTGCGGTAAATGGAGAAAGCGCAGTTTTGAGAATATTGGACCCCGCTCAGATAATGCTTGACTTAAAATCCATCGGCTTTTCTGAAAATAACCTGGAAAAATACAGACACTTAATAGAAAAACCCAATGGAATTATCCTGGTTACCGGCCCTACCGGCAGCGGTAAATCGACAACGCTCTATGCCACCTTGAATATCTTAAATTCAGTCGAAAAGAAGATAATGACTATTGAAGATCCGGTAGAATACCGTTTGGATGGCATCAGTCAGCTGCAGGCAAAACCCAAAATCGGGCTCACCTTTGCTGCCGGATTGCGTAGTTTTTTACGCCAGGACCCAGATATTATGTTGGTAGGTGAAATACGGGATAAAGAGACTGCCGAAATTGCCATTCAATCAGCGCTAACGGGACATTTAGTTTTAAGCACTCTCCATACCAATGATGCCCCCAGCTCTGTTATTCGTTTGGTAGATATGGGCATTGAACCCTTTCTGATTTCCTCTTCAGTAATAGGAGTAATAGCTCAAAGGCTGGTGCGTAAAATCTGCCCCTATTGCAAAAAAGAAGCTCCTATTACAGATGCCGTAAAAGCAGTTATGGAGGAATTTAATGTTTCTCCGGAAGAAATCAGATTATTTTACGGTGAAGGTTGCCCTCATTGCAAGCAAACCGGGTATAAAGGCAGGACAGCAGTCTTTGAATTGATGATAGTCAATGAACTCATTAGAGAGCTTATTTATGGAAATGCTTCTCTATCCGAAATAAGAGAAGCCGCCATCAGCGAAAATGGTATGATAACCCTGAAAGAGGATGGCTTACATAAAATAATTGCCGGCATTACCACCTTGGAAGAAGTAGTGCGTGCCACCTCTTCTTAATTCTGTGGGAATATATGTGAGTTTAAGTTTATAGTTAATAGTTTATGGTTTTTAGTCCAGAATATTTATAAAGAAATATTTATATTACATTCTCTTCCAGGAAAAAATCTCTATTGTTTTAATATTATGGTGATAATATAGGCCTATAAGAAAACTAATTATTAGTTGTAATAAATAATATACTACGGTGGAATAAATGAATGAGATTGCCACGCTGGCAAAAGTCAGCTCACAATGACAAAATGTGGTTAGTGTTTTTAAAGTTATCAGGGGGATCTACCCTCTGGCAAAGTAGGAACTTATCCTTTTTTGTCATTGAAGAAGCATCAGCCCTCCTGTCATTGCGAGAAGCGTAGCGACGAAGCAATCTCATCCACTTCTGCTCGCATAAATTAGTATTGGCAATAAGTGGGTAACAGATATTAATAAGCAAAATACTAGAAATTTTCAATCAGAAAAAATAAATACTGTGGGAATAATTGAATGAGATTGCCACGACATACTTTCAGTATGTCTCGCAATGACCAAGAAGGATAAAAGGTAAATTTTCTATAATGGGAAAGAGTAGGGGGAACACACATAAACAAAAAAACTGTACGCAATAAGGATAATTGGTTAAATTTCCTTTAAACACTCATCATAATGGGAACATCCTTCCTCTTGTCATTGGAGAAGCATTTCACTTTGTTATCGAGGGAACTTTCCTTTTTTACCATTGTGAGGAACTTTCTCTTTTGTCATTGCGAGGAACGAAGTGACGAAGCAATCTCATACTCTGTAACCCGGACAACTCTTGTGTTTATGACAATTTTTATATTTTAACTAAATAACTATTAGCTCATATGCCACCAGGTCTATGTTACTATAATATCATAGAACGAAGGAGGTTATATGAGATGACAGTATGTATCGATAATCATTTACTCAAATCACCAGAGGGTTGCTTCAAACGTGATATC
>JAKQEP010000114.1 GCA_029556475.1 Candidatus Atribacteria bacterium | reverse complement strand
TGGCATTCATTACCCCATCAGCAAGATAGGCATAGGCCTTGAGACTATCATGATGAGTGGTACTCAGGACTTTAGCTCCCCTGGCTTTTAATGAATCGAGGATAGCCATTGCTAAAGCCGAACCCTCAGAGGGATCGGTCCCAGCCCCTAACTCATCGAGCAATACCAAAGAAGAGTCATCGGCAGCATCTAATATATCTATGATGTTTTTAACATGAGAAGAAAAGGTACTTAAGTTTTGTTCAATACTCTGCTCATCACCAATATCGGCAAATATTTGTCCAAAGACAACTATCTCACTATCTATTGCAGCGGGAATATGCAAACCGGACTGAGCCATCAGGTGTAATAAGCCAACCGTTTTAAGGGTTACTGTTTTTCCACCGGTATTAGGACCGGTAATTATTAAGGTATCAAATTTTTTACCTAATTCAATATCTATAGGGACAACCTCGTTTTTTAAAAGAGGATGTCTGGCCTGAATTAGATTTATGATGCCCTTAATATTTATGTTTGGTCTGTTAGCGTTCATTTTTCTACTTATCTCTGCCTTGGCATTTATAAGATCTAATTCACCTAGATATTTAAAATTAGATAATATGTCCTCTCCGCTTGCGCCTACTAAAGCAGTTAATCTTTGCAGTATTTTATATTCTTCCTTTTTTTCTTCCTGAAACAACTCCCGTAGCTCATTATTCAATTCTACCACTACCAGCGGCTCAACAAAAACTGTAAGACCACTTTCAGATTTATCATGTATCACTCCGGGAAATTTACCTTTTTCCTGTTGTTTGACAGGTATAACAAACCTCCCTTGTCGAATAGTTATAATATCATCCTGAATAATGGGACGGTGGCGAGGGTCCTTTATTATGCCTTCCAGCCTATCTCTAATTTTTTTTTCAATACTTCCTATTTTTTGTCTAATCTTTTTCAGCACAGGACTGGCGTTATCCACAATAAAGGCCTCTTCGTTTATGCAATCTTTGATTGTTCTCTCCACTACTCTAAAATATTTTATGGCAGAGCTATTCTCTTTAAGTAAAGGGAATTCTGTCTCTGGTAGTTTTTCCAAAAATTCTTTTATGTGATGGGAGTATTCCAGGACTATGGCTATATATGCTAAGTCTTTGGCATTCAGTACGCTATCCTGTATCTGAGCTCGTTTTATATCACTGCTAATATCTTTTTCCAGTGGTGTAAGGGGTAAACGTCCTGTTCTTTCCAGTACATTTTTCATCTCTGTGGTCTTTTTTTGCCATTGTTCCACAATACTAATATCTGTGGATGGTCGGAGTTCCTGTAACAGTTCTTTCCCGGAAAAGGTAAAAAGTTCCCTTTCCAATAATTTTTTTATCTTAAAATAATCCAATATTTCCAAAAGATGTTTATCCATCATTGTCATATACCATCAGGAAGTAAATTCCTTCAAGACCTTCTTGTAATTTTTTAAACACCTATATTCTTATATAAATTTTCTCTTAAAAATTCTATCTCAAATTGAAAATGTTCGGGCAGCCATTCTCGTAATGAACTATAAATGATTATCAGACTATCTAATAGATATTTTGCCAGAACTGAATCTGATAACTGAATTCTCAATTCCAAAGGTAGGGGTATAAAATTGACCAGGGATAAGAGCAGGCTTACAATAATAGCACCTCTAATAAATCCGAATAAGGCACCTCCTAAGTTATTAATCCAGCTTAAAAATAGTAGATCAACAATTCGATGTAATAAATCCTCCAGTATTCTAAAACAGAATATAACCAGAAGAAAAATAATAATAAAGCTGATTATGTTTGATAAAGCTTCATTCCATTTGAATTGCCTGATAAGAAAAACACTCAAGTTATGATACCAGAATATAGAGACGAAAATAGCAGTTACTAAACCTATCAGTGTTAATAATTCAGCAATAATACCTCTTTTAAAGCCCAGAAACACATTAAATAAGATAATTATAAGAATTACTAAGTCAATCCAGTTTATAACGATTGCCTGAGGCCCCCTCTTTTTAAGAAAATTATTGCCGCAAATCTGCCTGAAAAAGTTTCTTCAAACTTATTGTAACATTTTCCATTATTTTGTCGACTTCAGTATCGGTCAAGGTTCTCTCATCTGATTGGAAAAATATGGAGAAAGCTATGCTTTTAAAACCTTCTTTAATCTGCTTCCCCCTGAATTCATCGAATAGTTCTATTCTCTTCTTAATACCGGGACTAATCTTTAGAACTTCTTTTTTAATCCGGGCGAAACTGATTTCCTGGGCAACTATTATAGCCATATCCCTTTGAATATGTGGGTATTTAGGTAATGGCTGGAAGATAATCTCTCTTTTTATAAATGGATATAGTTCTTCATAATCCAATTCAAACAGTAATATATTCCCCGGTATATCCAAATAACTTATAATATCATCCCCTACTCTACCAAAAACTGCAATTCTTTTCCCTTTACTTGTAATAATACCATTATGTAGAGGATGAAAAAAGGGCAAATCTCCAGGTAAGTATTCTACATCCTGAATTCCCAGGGAATCAAAGAGTGATTCCAGAATTCCTTTTAAATAAAAAATATCCCAGCTTTCCGATTTTTGCCAGATATCTCCCCTGCCAATTTTAGCAATTCCGCCGGTTATCATCAATTTTTCAACAGGAAGAGGTCCCCCCTGAGCTCCGTTCCGAGGGAAATAAGTCCTTCCTATTTCAAATAGTTTTATTTGTTCAATACTATGATTGACATTCCACTGCATTGCCTTAAGTAAACCGGGTATTAAAGTAGTCCTCATAATGGTCTGTTCCTGAATCAAAGGGTTGGCCAACTCTATTGCCTTACAGAGATGGTGGGAAGATGGCAATTTCAACCATTCAAAATATTTTGGATTAATCATACTGTAGCTAATTATCTGATGCATTCCACAACTAATCAGAGTGTTTCTGATTTTATCTACTGCTTTTTGTTTATTGCTTTTACCTTCCTGAACTAAAGTTGCTTTAAATAGTGTAGAAGGAATATTTTCATAGCCAAATATTCTGGCAATCTCCTCGATAATATCTACATCTATTTTTATATCACTCCTAAAACTGGGAGGAGTAACCTCTAAGAGATGTTCTTCTAAAGAATTAATCTGGAATTTCAATTTAGACAAAATATCTATTACTCTTTCTTTCCTCTCTTTATTGGTTTTACCTACTTTCATTCCTAATACCTGATCAATTTTGCATAAATTTAATTTTATTGCCTTCCCCTTGCTCAATTCTTTACTGTATTGGTCAATAACTCCGGAGATAACTTTACCTTCAGTAAGTCTCATAATATGGTAGGCAGACCTATTTAAAGCGAAAACCTGACCATAGGGGTCTATTCCTTTTTCAAAACGATTAGAGGCATCAGTTCTCAAGCCTAAATAGCTGCTGGTTTTTCTGTTGTTAATAGGATCAAAATATGCTGACTCAAGAAAAACATCTTTAGTATTGGCTTTAATTTCAGAATTTTCTCCACCCATTACCCCGGCTAAGGCTATAGCCCGTTTGGTATCTGCAATAACAAGATTATCAACAGTTAGTACCCTTTCCACTCCATCCAATGTCCTGAATTTTTCTCCGGGATTTGCTCTACGAATTATTATTTTTTTACCATTAATAAGACTCAAATCAAAGGCATGAAGGGGTTGACCGGTTTCCATCATCACATAATTAGTAACATCTACTATATTGTTAATTGGTCTGACACCCAGTAAATAGAGCTTCCATCTTAGCCAGAATGGCGATTCCTCAACCTGCAAATCTTTAATAATTCTTCCCGCATAGCGGGGACAAAGGGATTCATCCTCTACTTCCACTGATATATAATCTGTTATAAACTCTTCTATCTCTATTAGTTCTTGCTCAGGAATATGGAGAGGTTTGCCAGAGAAGGCTGCAATTTCCCTGGCTATCCCAATTATACTCATTAGATCAGGGCGATTGGAGAATATCTCAAAATCAAAGATTACATCGTCAGCGATATCTTTTATATTTTTAATATTTTCTCCTAAAGGGAAATTGTTTTCTAAAATTAAAACACCCGGGGATTTACTCTTCTCCAATCCCAATTCCCAGGCCGAGCAGATCATACCCTGAGAATAAACTCCCTGAATTTCTTTCCCTTCAATTTTTCCCAGGCCGGGTAAATTGCCACCTTCGATTACTACCGGAACAAAATTACCTACCCTTATATTTTTGGCACCACAAATTACTTCTAATTTTTTACTCTTTATATCTACCCTGCAAAGGGACAGATTGCCACTTTTACCGACAGCTTGAATGTCGGTTATTTCTCCTACTACAGCCCCTTTAACCTCTTCAAATACAGGTTTTATACGCTCGGCTACAATGCCATTCATAGAAAGCCGTTCGGCTAATTCCTCAGGTGGCAAAGCAATATCTACATATTCTTTTAATAAATTGTATGAAAGCTGCATAAAATTAATTCCTCCTACACAATGACCATTCTATTTGAATTGATTTAAAAAGCGTAAATCATTTTCAAAAAATAAACGGATATCGTTAATGCCATACTTTAACATAGCAATCCTTTCAGCACCCATACCAAAGGCAAAACCGGTGTATTTTTCGACATTATAACCAGCCATTTCTAAAACATTGGGATGTACCATACCAGCACCCATAATCTCCAACCAGCCACTATAGCCACAGGATTGACATCCCAGGCCCTGACACAGTTGACAGGATACATCAACCTCAACTCCTGGCTCTACAAAGGGGAAATACCCCGGTCTAAATCTTGTAATTCTATCTTTCCCAAAAATTTGTTTACAAAATTCTGTTATGACACCTTTTAAATCAGCCAGTGAAATATCTTTATCCACAGCCAGACCTTCTATTTGATGAAACATGGGGGTATGGGTATTATCTATGGAATCCCGCCTATAACATTTTCCAGCGGATATTATCCGCACAGGGGGAGGCTGACTCTCCATTGTCCTGACCTGCATTGGAGATGTCTGAGTTCTTAAAAGAATATCCGGGGTAATATAGAAAGAATCCTGATCATCTCTTACCGGGTGGTCTTTGGGAATATTAAGTGCTTCAAAATTATAATAATCAAGTTCAATTTCCGGCCCATCGACAATACAAAACCCCATTCCCATAAATATTTCTTCAGTATATTTCAAGATTAATTCAATAGGATGAGTGGTCCCCAGCATAAAGTTTCTACCTGGAATAGAGATGTCTACCTGCTCTTCTTTTCCAGAATTTTCTGCTAAAAAGTCATTATCCTTTTCGGCTATTGTTTTTTGAAAATCTCTTTTTATTTTATTAAGTAATTCACCAATTCTAGGCTTCTCTTCCGGCGACAACGAAGTTATCTTCTTCAACATTTGGGCTACAATTCCTTTACGTCCCAAATATTCATTTCTTATTCTTTGTAATTCTTCCCTGTTTTTGATAGAAGCCATCTTTTTAAAGAATTTCTCTCTTAAATTTTCCATCTCTTTATCCAAAAGAATCCCTCCCTATCTCATCATATTATAAAAAAAGAAGTCTATAATTTTCTCCTTAAATAAAGGGACGAAAATTATAAACTTCTCCGCGTTACCACCCTTTTTGACTTATTATTAAAGTCCAAACTTATTTTATCTCTAACGGGATAATCCGTCCTGGCCTATTTAATAATTTTCAGCCGGCTTATTAAAAGTGAAATTCAATAAAACCTGCTATTCTTTTCTTGAATATAATGCGAGTTTTATCTACTATCTTTTAGTATTTCTCAGTTTTTTTATACTTTTTATTTATATATTTTTTATAAAAAACTAAAAATTTCTTCAAAAAATTTGGGGTTATAAGTGTCGCAAAAAATATATTTATTTGCTCTCTGCCAAAGCAATTTTAACCAACTCGGAAAAACCCTCATTATGGTTTAACGCCATTTCGGCTAACATTTTTCTATTTATTAAAATATTAGCTTTTTTGAGTCCATCCATTAATTGGCTATAGGAAAACCCTTCAATTTTGGCAGCAATACCAATACGGGTTATCCAAAGACTACGAAAATCTCTTTTTTTAGCTCTCCTATCACGATAGGCGTAAGACAAAGATTTTCTCACTGCATCTTTTGCAGTACGTAATAGCTTACTCTTGCCACCACGATACCCTTTGGCAGCTTTTAGTATCTTTTTTCTTCTATTTCTCGAAGCAACGCTACTGGTAACTCTTGGCATGACTAACTCTCCTCATTCAGCTCATCATTCATTTTAAAAATACTTTTTAATAAAGACAGATTCTATAAATAGGGTAATAAACGTCTTATTCTTTTACTATCACTTTTATCAACTAAAGTCAACTGGGCTAATTCTCTTTTTCTTTTTGCAGATTTTTTAGTTAATATATGACTTTTATAAGCTTTAGCACGTTTAATTTTCCCGGATTCAGTTATTTTAAAACGTTTTGCAGCACCACGATGTGTTTTCATCTTAGGCATAATTAATATTCCTCCATAAATAAAGTCAAAGGCATTATAACCCTGATTAACATTCTGTTCAACTACTTTTATTAGAAATAAGAATTAGGGTCATATTTCTCCCTTCTAATTTCGGTTTTCTCTCTACCTTAGAGAATTCATTTGTTTCAGCCATAACACGGTCTAAAATCTCTTTACCCGATTCAACAAATTTCATTTCTCTCCCCCTGAACATTACGGTAACTTTAACCCGATTACCTTCCTGTAAAAATTTATGAATTTGTCTTACCTTAAATTCATAATCATGTTCTCCAATGTTTGGGCGAATCTTGACCTCTTTGAGAGTAGTAGCTTTTTGTTTCTTTTTACCCGATTTTACCCTTTTTTCAATCATGTAGCGATATTTACCATAATCCATAATACGACAAACCGGGGGGTTAGCATCAGGGGAAACCTCCACTAAATCAAGATTGTTTTTTTGTGCTTCTTCTAAGGCAGCATCCCTATCAACCAGTCCCAGTTGTTTTCCATCATGACCAATTAAGCGGACTTTGGGAACCTTAATTTCATGATTCACCCGAAAAGTAGATTTTGACTTTATCTCACATTCCTCCTTTTGCACTCATTACTGTTAATTTTATATTCTTAATTATTAGGAATCTTGTTAAATGAATATAGCATATAGTTTTTTTCAAGTCAATATAGTGTTGTAAGACGATTTAATCTTTATTGAAAAGATTTTTCATCTATTTCTTTCTTAATTTGACTGATAAACTGTTCCAGTGAGGCTTCTCCTAAATCACCTTTACCCCTTTTTCTTATCTTTACCGAATTATTAGCTTCTTCCTGGTCTCCAAAAACTAACATATAGGGGATTTTCTGAACTTCTGCTTTCCTGATTTTTGCCCCAATTTTTTCATTATTTTCATCAAGCTCTACCCGGATATTGTGTTCAAATAGCTCTTTCTCCAATTTCTGGCCATATTCAATATGTCTATCGGCAATGGGAAGCAATTTTACCTGAACTGGAGCAAGCCAGGTGGGCAAAGCTCCGGCAAACTGTTCTACCAATATACCTATAAAGCGTTCCAGGCTTCCCATAATAGTTCTATGCAACATAACCGGTCGTTCTTTTTCACCCTGAGAATTAATATAGTACAGGTCAAATTTTTCTGGCATAAGAAAATCAAGCTGAATAGTACCACATTGCCAGCTTCTTCCCAAACAGTCTTTCAGGTGAAAATCAATTTTAGGACCATAAAAGGCACCATCACCCTCATTAATCTTATAGGAAATACCCTTCTCCTCTAAAGCTCCTTTCAAATTATTTATAGCCCTATCCCACACTTCATCAGAGCCCATAGCATTTTCTGGTTTGGTACTTAACTCAATATTATAATCAAAACCAAAAGTCTGATAAAAGAGGCATTCAAAATCTATAAGATTCTGAACTTCTTCTTTAATTTGTAATGGAGTCATAT
Source organism: Candidatus Atribacteria bacterium (assembly GCA_029556475.1). Lineage (GTDB taxonomy): Bacteria > Atribacterota > Phoenicimicrobiia > Phoenicimicrobiales > Stramentimicrobiaceae > Stramentimicrobium. Next base: position 29,652 of record JAKQEP010000114.1, on the reverse strand, counting down.
AGATATGGGCATCATCCTGAGTAAAAGAACGAACTCTGATTAAACCATGCAATACTCCTGACAATTCATGACGGTGCACCAATCCTAACTCTGCTATCCGCAAAGGGAATTCTTTGTAACTATGTAACCTGCTTTTATATATCAATATACCCCCGGGGCAATTCATCGGTTTTACAGCAAAATCCTGTTCATCTATTTTAGTAAAATACATATTTTCCTTATAATGATCCCAGTGACCTGACTGCATCCATAATGATTTGTTAAGTATAATTGGAGTTTTAATCTCCTGGTATCCCCTTTTACGATGCTCTTCCCGCCAATATTCTTCCAGCGAATTCCGAATAACCATTCCCTTGGGATGGAAGAAGGGAAATCCGATACCTTCCTCATGGAAACTATATAAATCAAGTTCTTTCCCTATTTTTCGATGGTCTCTTCTCTTGGCTTCCTCCAAGAAATGTAAATAATCATCTAAAGCAACCTGGGAATCAAAAGCAATACCATATATTCTTTGCAGCATTTTATTCTTTTCATCACCACGCCAGTAAGCACCAGCCACACTTAATAATTTAAAAGCTCTTATCTTACCGGTAGAAGGGATATGCGGACCACGACATAAATCAATAAATTCTCCTTGTTGGTATATGGTCACTCGATCTTCTTGAATGTCTTCTAATAATTCTACTTTATATATTTCACCCTTCTTTTTAAATAATTCAATCGCCTCTTCTTTTTTTAAAATCTTTTTCTGAAAGGGAAGATTCTTTCTTACTAACTCTTTCATCTTTTTTTCAATTATTTTTAAATCTTCAGGAGAAAAGCTATGTTCAGAATCAAAATCATAATAAAATCCCTCTTCAATGGCAGGACCGATGGCAATTTTGGTTCCCGGATAAAGCTCTTGAACAGCCTCTGCCATTATGTGTGACGAACTATGAAAGAATATCTCTTTCCCTTCTTTGCTCTGATAGGTTATAATTTCCAGGCTATCGCCATTTTCAGGTTTATCAAAAAGATCTTTTTTGATATTTCCAACCTTTACTGCTAAAGCCTCCTCAGCCAGTTCTGGGTTATATTGTTTCATCACATCAAAGAATGTTAACCCTGAATCAACTTTAACCTTTCTTCCGTCCCATAAGATAAGATTAATTTCCCTCATTGGATACACCTCTAAAAACAAAAAAACTCACGTTAGTTTACATGAGGTTTTTTATTAATACACATTTTTACCAAATTTAAAAAAACTATTTCCTTCCCTTATAATATTAACCGATATTAGTGAACACGATGGTGGGCGGTACTGGGATTGAACCAGTGACCTCTTCCGCGTCAAGGAAGCATTCTTCCACTGAACTAACCGCCCTACATTTTGGGTTTCTTCTATAATTGGAGGCGGCACTCGGATTTGAACCGAGGATAAAGGATTTGCAGTCCTCTGCCTTCCCGCTTGGCTATGCCGCCTCAGATTCAAATATAATAATCATAAATGAAACATTGGAACAATGGAGCGGAAAACGGGATTTGAACCCGCGACCCTCGCCTTGGCAAGGCGATGCTCTACCGCTGAGCTATTTCCGCAAAATATTCTTCAGGTGCCGAGACCCAGAGTTGAACTGGGGACACGTGGATTTTCAGTCCACTGCTCTACCGACTGAGCTATCTCGGCAACACAAACTTGTTCATTTCTTTACTGAAAGAAAATGGCGGGGCCGACGGGATTTGAACCCGCGTTCTCCTGCGTGACAGGCAGGCGTGTTAGACCGGACTGCACTACGACCCCACTTTAAAACAATGGTAGGCGGAACAGGGCTTGAACCTGTGACCCCTGGCTTGTAAAGCCAGTGCTCTCCCTACTGAGCTATCCGCCCACATATTAACTTTTATAAACTGCAAGGTTAATTATAACATCTCTTTTTTTCTTTGTCTATAAATACCGGTAAAAATTATTTATTTGCTTCAACAGGGCCTATTATTAATTATGTACAACTTTAAATTAAAAAGGGATATCTTCTTCATTGGAATTTTCTTCCATAAAACCGCTTTCTTTTCCACCTTCTTCACCTGAGTCATCTTCACTGTATACTTCTGTTTTAGAATAATCACCAGCTGAGGAATCAATGTCTTTTAAATAATCTAAAAATTGAATAGTCCTGGCATTAATCTCAAAGGAAACTCTTTTATTCCCTTCGCGGTCCTGCCAGTTGTTTGATCTTAATTCCCCATTAAGGGCAGTTCTTCTTCCTTTTCTTAAAAATTGGGAACTATATTCAGCCTGTTTACCCCATACTGAGACATTAATAAACAGAGTATCTTCAACATTATTCCCTTCTTGATTTTTATAGCTGCGGTTAATAGCCAGACCAAATCTACAAACTGCTCTTCCAGAGGGTGTGTATCTCAACTCGGGGTCTCTTGTTAAACGACCAATCCCTACGAAGCAATTCAAATCACCAAAAGAAGCCATTTTAATTCCTCCTTTTAGATCTAAAAGGTCTATAAAGGCACCTTTTAAAAACTGTAATTTTATTTAATTCTATATTATTCCTTCTTATCTTAACAGAAAAAAGAGATATGGACAATTCATGTTCTTCAATGTACTACAATATTTACCAGCTTCCCGGGTATATAAACAATCTTAACAATTCTTTTACCTTTAATCCACTTTTTTATTTTTGGTAAATCTATTACCATCTTTTTTATTATTTCTTCAGAACTATCGGCTGGCACTTCAATCTTATCACGAAGCTTACCATTTATCTGTACCACAATTAATATCTGTTCTTCTTTAATTAAATCGGGGTTATACATAGGCCAATTTTCAAAAAGAATACTCTGCTCATGTCCAATATTTTGCCACAATTCCTCGCAAAAATGAGGTGCTATAGGGCCAAGCAGCTTAATAATGTTTTCTATTGTTTCTTTCAGGATTACTCTTTCTGTTTCAGTTATTTCGGCTATTCTTGTCTTGATACCGTATAGTTCATTGACTAACTCCATGATAGCACTTATTGCTGTGTTAAAATGAAATCTATCTTCAATATCCCCGGTTACTTTTTTTATGGTCTGATGTGCTTTTCTTTCTAAATTTATAAATTCTTTTCTGCTTGATTTAGTATTGTTCTTTTTAGTTAATCCTTTTTCTGCAAATAATTTGTGGTAATGACGAACAATTCGCCATACCCGGTTTAAGAAACGAGATGCACCCTCAATACCCCGCTCACTCCATTCCATATCAAATTCAGGGGGGCCAGCAAAGAGAATCATTAATCTGGTTGCATCTACACCATACTGATTAAAAATATTGCCGGGTGTAACCACGTTACCTTTTGATTTAGACATTACAGCCCCTTCCTTACAGACCATACCCTGGGTGAAGAGGCGTTTGAAAGGTTCTTTAAATTTCAGATAACCTATATCGTAGAGAGCTTTAACAAAAAATCGGGAATACAAGAGGTGTAGGATAGCATGTTCTACTCCCCCTATGTATTGATCTACCGGCATCCAATAATGGAGTTCATTTTCATCAAAGGGTTTGTTATTCAGATGTGGTGAGCAAAAACGAAGGTAATACCAGGAAGAACAGACAAAAGTATCCATAGTATCGGTGTCTCTCTTAGCCTCTCCTCCACATTTAGGACAGGTTGTATATAAAAATTCTTTACTGTAAAGCAAAGGGGATAAGCCAGTCGGTTTAAAATCAACATCTTGTGGCAGATAAACCGGTAAATCTTTTTCCGGCACGGGCACCATTCCGCATTCAGGACAATAAACAATAGGTATTGGGGCGCCCCAATAACGTTGTCGGGAGATTAACCAATCCCTTAAACGATAGTTAATTTCTCGTTTGCCTAAACCCTCTTTTTCTAGATATTCAATTATTATTTCTTTTCCTTTATCACTGGGAAGCCCATTAAATCTTCCCGAATTAACCATGATACCTTCTAGATCAAATGCCTCCTGTAGGTTGTCTTCTTTCAGGTGGAAATTTTCCGGTTGAATAACTATTCTTACCGGTAAATTATATTTTCGGGCAAATTCTAAATCCCTTTGGTCGTGTGCCGGCACTCCCATAACCATACCGGTACCATATTCCATCAGCACATAATTAGCCAGCCAGATTGGAACTTTTTCTTGATTTAATGGGTTTATAATATATCGACCGGTAAAACAGCCTCTTTTTTCTGTTAAATCAATATTCTTCTCATTAATTTTTTCTTTAAAGAATTCTTCTTTGAATTTCATTACCTCTTCTTCATAATCGGTACCTCGAACCAATTGGTCTACTATGGGATGTTCAGGAGAAAGAACAAAAAAGGTTACCCCGCAGAGTGTATCAGGTCTGGTAGTAAAAACAGTGAAGGTCTGGCCTGTTCCCGCCAGGATAAAGTTTACCTGAGTACCCTCACTTCTGCCAATCCAATTCCTCTGCATTGTTAATACCCGTTCAGGCCATTCTTCTAAAATATCCATATCATCTAAAAGCCGCTGGGCATAATCGGTTATCTTAAAAAACCACTGGGACAATTCTTTTTGGGTAACCTCGGTTCCACATCTCTCACAACCCCCGTTAACAACCTGCTCATTTGCTAATACTGTGGCACAAGAAGGGCACCAGTTAACTACCGCCTTTTTCTTATAAGCCAATCCATTTTTATAAAGTTGTAGAAACATCCATTGAGTCCATTTATAGTAATCAGGGTTACTGGTAGTAACCTCACGCCTCCAGTCATAACTAATTCCCATTGATATCAAGGTATTTTTCATCTTCTGAATATTATTCTGTGTCCATATAGCTGGATGAATTTGATTTTTAATAGCAGCATTTTCAGCTGGTAAACCGAATGAATCCCAGCCCATGGGGTGTAATATATTAAAACCTCTGCTGCGTTTATATCGAGCTACCACATCACCGATAACATAATTCTTAACATGTCCCATATGGGGCTCTCCGGAAGGATAGGGAAACATTTCCAGAACATAGTATTTTTTCTTACCTTGTACCATATCATTTTCAAATAGTTCCCGACTATACCAGAATTTTTGCCATTTTTGTTCAGTTTCTTTAAAATCATATTTCTCTTTCATAGTCTTATCATCTCACTCCCCTAAAATAGAAAAACCCCGCCACCTGTAATAATAAAATTACCAGGGACGAGATTTACTCGTGGTACCACCCTTCTTTAGTAGATAAAAAATGGTGGAGCTGGCGGGAATCGAACCCGCGACTTCCTCCACGCCAAGGAGGCACTCTCCCGTCTGAGCTACAGCCCCATCTACCCTTCTTCTTCTTTAACGCAGAACATCGTCTTGAGCTATCAATTTGTTATTTTCACTCAAGAAATTTTCAGGTGAGTTTTTTGGGAACCTTAATCAGTTTACACCAGACACTGACTCTCTTTAAATAGGTACTCCAATAATTTTCCTGTTCTTAATGTCTTTTTTAAAATTATAATATATCTTAAAGAATTTTTAGCTTAGTATTAAATCCTTATACAATAATTTAGTATATATTATTTGTACTAATAAACAAGTCGAATTTTATGAAAAATTAAATCTTTTATTATTTTAAATTTTTTTAATTATAATAAAATGAAATTTAAAAGTCAATTAAAACAAGCGATGAAACAATTCAGTAATCGACTCAATCAGATCAAATTGCAAAAAATAAGTGCAGGTTGTTATAATCAATAAAAATAGCAAAATCCTGCACTTATTCTGGCATTATTACGATTACTACAAAAACTTTTTATGAATCCTTCTAAAATATTTTATTCTTTGCCCAGCCACCAAATTACTCCGACAATGGCCGCAATAATTGCCGCAATCCAGTACCATTCTAAATCTCCAAACATTTACTTACACCTCCTCCTCATTTAATAAATTTTTATAAGTCTTATCTTATTATAGTTACCAAGTGCCTTGAAGACAAGTATTTGTTTAAAATATTTCTAAAATTAGGATATATGTAATTTTATTAATAATTATGATTCGGATTCACTTTCTTGTTTTGCTTTTTCAATAATTTCCTGAGCAATCTGTGGAGGAACTTCTTCATAATGAGAAAATTTCAAAGAAAATGTCCCTCTCCCCTGGGTAATAGAGCGCAAATCAATAGAATACCTGAACATTTCAGCCTGGGGTACCAGTGCTTTAATAATTTGTCTACCTTTTTCACCCTCATCCATACCCATTATTTTACCCCTTTTACTATTTAAATCTCCAATAATGTCTCCCATATAATCTTTTGGAACTATAACTTCCAGATTGCATATTGGTTCTAACAGTAATGGGTCAGCCATTGCGGCACCTTTTTTAAAAGCAAGAGAACCAGCTACTTTGAACGCCATTTCAGAGGAATCCACAGTATGATAACTTCCATCATACAAAGTAGCCCTTATGTCAATAGTAGGATAACCGGCTACAACACCCTTTTTCATAGATTCAACAATCCCTTTTTCTACAGCTGGACGATACTGTTTTGGAATAACACCACCTACAATTTTATCAACGAATTCAAAACCTTTTCCGCGTTCCAGTGGTTCAAATTCAACAAAACAATGTCCATATTGACCACGACCACCGGATTGTTTTTTGTATTTGCCTTCGGCCTGTACTTTTTTGCGAATAGTCTCTTTGTAGCCAACTTTAGGAGTATTTTTTTCAACTTCTACCCCAAATTTTTTTTCCATTGTTTCTATCACCACATCAAGATGTGGTTCTCCCATCCCGGCAATAATCGTTTCCCCGGTATCTTCATCTCTGAAAATCTGAATGGTTGGTTCTTCTTCCTGAATTCTGCTTAAGGCAATACTCAGTTTGTCTTCGTCCCCTTTACTCTTTGGAAAAATTGCCAATCTCATAATAGGTTCGGGATACTCTATTTTCTCAAATTCAACAGGGAACTCTTTGTCACACAAGGTGTCACCGGTATTAGTTTTCTTCAATTTGGCAATCGCCCCTATTTCCCCGGCAGACACTTTAGAAACAGGACTTTGTTCCTTGCCCTGCATACGAAATATTTTCCCAACCTTATTTTCAACATCCTGAGTTGAATTGTAAATTTGTGAATCAGAATGTAATTCACCAGAAAAGACTCTAAAATAGGTCAAGTTCCCTACGTATGGATCAGCAATGGTTTTAAATACCAGTGCAGCAAAGGGTGCTCCATCTACGGCACGTTTTAGTGGAATATCTTTCTGCTCTTTAAGGCTTTTCACCATAATATCTGGTAATTCAATGGGGTTGGGGAAATAACCCTCTATAAAATCAAGCAGTAATTCAATACCGATATTTTTAGTTGCCGAGCCACATAAAATCGGGAATACTTTTCTTTCAATCATTGCGCCTTTTAAACAGGTAAGTATTTCTTCCTCAGTTAGCTTTTCCCCGTCAAGATATTTCATAAGAATCTCATCATCAAATTCTGCAACTGATTCAACCATTTTTTGATGGTACGTTTCAGCTTTTCCCATTAAATTTTCGGGTATCTCCTTTTCTTCCATCTCTGGTTTGCCATCTTTGCCTGGTTGAAAATAATATGCCTTCATTTTTAATAGGTCAACCACGCCTTCAAAGTTTTCTTCAGCCCCTATTGGCAACTGGACCGGAACAGCATTTTGCCCAAAGTTTTCTTTAATTTTTTCACTGACACGCTCGAAATCTGCCCTTTCTCTGTCCATTTTATTGATAAAGAATACTCTGGGTAGCTGAAATTCTTCTGCATAATCCCATACCTTTTCTGTTTGAACTTCTACTCCTGATACACCGCAAACCACTATCAGTGCACAATCAACAACTCTCAAACTTGACTTAGTATCAATAATAAAATCAAGATAACCAGGTGTATCAATTATATTAAAAGTTGAATTCTTCCAATTCAAATAAGCTAAAGATGAATTTATTGTAATGCCTCTTTTGATTTCCTTTGAATCATAATCTGTAATGGTATTACCCTGTTCAATTCTTCCTAAACGATTGGTCATATTGGAATCGTAAAGCATAGCTTCAGTTAGAGAGGTTTTCCCGGAATCACCATGTCCGACCAGGGCAAATATTCTCACCTTTTCTACATCATTTTTAGTCACCAAAGATTCCTCCTTGAAAATCAGATTAATGTCATTATTCTATCAAAGAATACTATTTTTAGCAAAAATTGTCATAATTAAATCTTCTATCCTTTTAAATTTAAAAATTTAAATCAGGTTTCGGATATTATACCAGACAGTATTAACCCTGCTAAGATAATCATTTATATTATTTTGCTCTTTCGATTCAAAAATAAAAATCCCCTCATACTTAATTGTTTTTAAAAAAGAGATAAGTGAAGTCCATGGGAAGAGTCCTTCTTGTGGTAAAAGATGTAGATCACGCTTACCATCATTATCATGAAGATGAATATGCAACAAGCTGTTCGGCCAGTTAATCCCCATCTTATCTAAATTCAATTTCCCCTTCTCTATCTCTGGAAAATTGAGTAGATAATGCCCGGTATCAAAGCAAATTCCTAAATTTTTAGAGGATACATTTTGTAAAATCAGCTGAATATCTTCCCACTTATCTCCCACTCTTCCCGGAAGCATATTCTCCAGTGCAATTTTAATATTCCAATTCTGGTTAAAGTCCATAATTTCTTTTAAGCTTTCCATACTTAACCTTAATCTATTCTTTTTATCTTCAGCATTATTCACCATTGCTCCAGGGTGAACCACTATCAGTTCCGCTCCTAAATGGAAAGCCATCAGCACCACTTTTTCCACCTCTCTGACTGATTTTATTCTCTCATAATTTTTGGGATGGGAAATATCGACGCCATTCATGGGCATATGGATAGCCTTAACTACTATTCTTTTCTGATTTAACAGCTTTTTTAATTTGAGGAGTTCATTAATTTCTTGAGGAAGAAAATGGTTTTCTTTCAGTCTAATTTCAATATTATTAATCTTCTCTTTAACTAAACAGGGCAATAATTTCTCGATTGGCTTTTGATAATAAGCCAGGGTAGAAATGCCAAAATCAATATTCATCTTTTCTCCATTTAATACAAATACAAAATGTAAGTATGATTAACTTCTCATTCTTTTATTTACCGCTATTTACTTTAACAATGCCTCTACAAAAAAAGCAGCAGTAGCTCCTTCGCCACAAGCAGTAACAATCTGACGCAAACCTTTGGCTCGTACATCTCCGCAGGCAAAAATACCTTCTATTGCAGTCTTCATATTGCCATCAGTAATAATATATCCATTCTCATTAATTAACTGTTTCTGCATTTCTCCAAAAGAAGGATAGGCCGGTCTGTATCCGGTAAAGATGAAGATTCCCTGACAGGGGAAAGTATTAATCTCACCAGACTGAACATTTTTCAACTGTAAGCTCTTCACCTGTGTTTCTCCGTTTATAGCCAGTACAATAGTGCTCCAGCTAAATTTTATTTTAGGATGGTTAAAGACACGCTCCTGGAGTATTTTAGAACCTCTTAATTCATCTCTACGATGAATAATAGTTATTTTACTGGCAAACTTGGTCAGAAAGAGAGCCTCTTCCAAGGCAGTGTCCCCTCCTCCTACTATGGCAATCTCTTTCTCGCGGAAAAAGGCTCCATCACAAGTACCACAATAGGAAACACCCCTTCCCGTCAATTCCTGTTCTCCCGGAACCCCTAATTTATTTGGCTCACCACCAGAGGCTATAATGACTGCTTTAGAATAAAAAATGCCATCAGCAGTGCTGATTTTAAAGTTTGTTTTATTCTCATACTTTTCCGGAGATACCGTCAGTACTGTACTATTTATAATCTTTAAACCAAATTTTATTGCCTGCTGCTCAAATCTTTGCATCAAATCCGGTCCAATAATTCCCTCCGGGAATCCAGGATAATTCTCTATTACCTCAGATAAATTTACCTGCCCCCCACTAATTCCTTTTTCAAATAGTATCGTCTCAATACGGTAACGGCTGAGATAAAGACCAGCTGTTAATCCTGCAGGACCTCCTCCTACAATAATGGTATCAACAATATTTTTTTGTGGATTTTCTTGTTCTTTAACCACTTTAACTCATCTCCTTAGTTTGCAAATATTACTTAATACGACGTTTTAATGCCTTTTGCTCCATCTAATAAAACTTCTATTTTTTATTATACCCCGAAAGGTTGACTTTTATTTCAATTTCCGACTCTTCCAGAGGGTCAATATCTTTTAAAGGAGCCAACATGCCATATATCAAACTCTGATACAATTTTGACATAAATTGGTTAAGGGAAACTTCTTTGCCGTTTACCTTAAGAGAAAAGAAATCATGGAGATAGGAACAACTTTCTTTTGTTTCCTGTCCCTTAACGATTGCTCGGGCTAAACCATAACAATCACCATACCCACATTTCCCACAATTCTCATCAGGTAATAAAAAACTTTTCTGTTCTATCTCTTCTATCATTGTTTTTAAAACATTTTCATCTGTAATCAAAAAATCAATAACCTTTTTTTCTTTTAAAGAAACATCCATTCCGGCACTAAACAGTTCCAGTCCATCAGAAAGCAATTCTTTTTCACTTTCCTCTCTTAAACAGATAATTTTTGGAAAATGTTTCAGGCTTTTAAATCCTTCTATTACCAAAAAATCAGCAGATAGTAGGGATATAATCTTTTTCAAACCCTGTTTGGAATTGAACAATATCTCGGCACTATTCGGAGTCATAAGTGCTACTTTTTCAACCTCTTTTAAAAATCTGTTTGTATCACTCTCTTCTTTACAAACAGATTGACTGGAATGCTTTATTACTGCAACTCGATAATTCTTATTTGTTAAAGCTCGAGCTATTTTTAATGCTAAAGTTGTTTTCCCGCTTTTTTTAAAACCAACAATTCCAATAGCTTTCATATAATCCTCCCTTGATATAATCGATATTACTATATCAAAAGGCAAATTAAATGACAAGCTGCAAATTATTTCGTAATTGGTTAGGTTTTTAAGTGGGAATAAGAAGGCAAATAAGAAGAATATTTAAAAGAAATTTGAATGATTATTATTGGATTGGATGATGATTTCAAATTCATCATCCAATCCATTTTTAGCTTAATCTTCTATTTATTTTTCAGCCTAAATACATCTTCCGTAACATATCCTTTTTCTAGTCCATATTCACGCCATTGTGCCAGCTCTTCATTTATTTTAACTAAAAGTTCTGGCTGTGTTACTAAACGCAAAGCTACCGCAGCCTGCCTTTTTGCCATTAACGGTAAAGATCTATGCCCCAAAGGAGTAATAGTAAGATCTGCCTTCTCTTGTGAATGACCCGCAGTTGGAGGTACATCAGCCATAGCTATGGTCCAATCACCTCTTTCCGAACCAATCCCAGGAATACTCCAGCAAGCCCACTGTCCTACATCCCAGCCACTGGCCTGCCTGCCTGGTTCATCAGAGGTCATCCCCTCATCACTGTACATTTTAGTATAATACCACCCTAAGGCATTAGCCCAGGCAGTAGTTACTCCACTACCGTAATCAGCATAGTGGCTTATTTCAACATCAGTAAAGGTCCCCATTGCAGCCGCTTTAGCGATAGTATTTATCTGTTCAACTTTTTGATTTAAATCTTCTTTACTCAAGCCAGGGTTTGCTCTGACCCAATGATCAAAAACAACACGGTCATTTATAGAATTTGGTGCTACAGCTGTTTCAACGATAGCTCCATGGAATCTGAATTCTGGTCTGGAATGTTCCCTTATCATATCTATCATCATCCACATTGCTCTGACCGCATCTCCAGCATCTCTTCCATTCCAGGGATCCCCAGCAGAATGAGCTGTCTTGCCCCTAAATTCATAAATGTTAGCATTAATCAGCTGAGCTGCTCCAGTTCCAGCTAAAGGTCTATTAAAGACTCCAGAATTGACACCACCGTGAGTTTGAAGAACAAAATCCACTTCATCAAAATATCCGGCATTAAACATAGCTGTTGGATCTGGAGGGGGGATTTCTTCTGCCGGTAGATGTATTACCCAGATACTACCGGGTATATTGTTTTCATCCATAATTTTAGTTAGGGCAATAGCAGCACCAAGGGCTACGGGCGGCTGCTGGTTATGAGCACAGCCATGGAATGGGGGATTACCTCTTAAGGCATCCATTTCGGTAGTAAAAGCAATAACCGGATACTCTGACTTACCTTTGTATTTTGCAGTAAAAGCAACAGGTAAATTTCTGGCATTGTGTAATTTTTCGATTACCGTATTATATTCCTCATCCAAACCTTCAACACCGAACTCCACTTCGAACCCATATTTTTCTAACTCAGCAGCAACATATTTAGAAGATTCATACTCATAGTAACCAGGTTCAGGATTATGATATAAGTGTTCACTCATCTCAATCATATCAGAAGTATAATCATCTATATAAGCCTCTAACTTTTCTCTTAAAGCAATAATTTCCGGTGTTTCTTCTGGAAGTTCTTCTAAGGGAATCAACTGTGGAGGTGACTCGACTGCCAATACGGTGAAAAAACTAATAAATAGTATATTTACTATTACCATTCCTATTGTTAACCATAATTCTCTTTTCATTTTCATAAACATTTCCTCATCTTTCTTTTAGTTTTTTCTATTTGTATAAAATAATTACTTATAACCTATTCTTTTTTTTATGCCCCCTTCTGAGAATATTAATACCTTAAAACTAGATATTTAGAAAAAATTATAATAGACTTAATTTATTATGTCAATTCATATCATTAAATATTTTTTCATTCATCCTCTTTAATATGATAATTATCATTTCTTTCATCTTTTCTTACAAACTTCTTAATAATTATAGCAACTACAACCCAAACTAATAGAATAGTTCCAAATAGTATAAACAATTCCCTGTATGGCTTAAAAAAGTTTTTGAATCTATTGATTAGAATAATTATATCCATCAATTCCAACCTCGTTTGATAACCATAGCTATCTATATCTTTGTTGTACAGCGAATGGTTTAAAATCTGTTAAATCTTAATTTTGAATTATAGCCTATGACTATATCCAGGGTATTTCAACCCTTTTAATAGATGTTTGAAATATAAAATTCAATTAGATTTCCAGCCCCATACTAATTGCTTTAATCTTTTGAAAAAAATCAGTGGAAATAAAATCCTGCAGGTTACCCAGATGAATATCTAAATTATGATAATAAGGAATATAACCCAGATGTTTCACATTAAAGCTATTGGCCAGGTCTCTTATCCTTTCACTATCATCTCCGACTGAGCGCATATTTTCAATCAAGCCAAGAACTTTTAAATTCTGTTCTTTTAATATTTTAAGGGTTTTAGAGACAATATTGCTAGAAAGTCTGGATGAGGTGGTAATAACCAAAAAACTTCCATTTTTTACATATTGAAGTAAATCCAGGAAGGGGTCAGCCATTCCTGGCGGCATATCTATAACTAAACACTCAATGTCATTCCACCTGGTTACAGCCATGAGCTCTAAAAACGCATCGCTATATTCTTTTCCCCTTATGGGTAAGGGCTTATCCTGAGTATAATAAGAGACAGACATAAATTTTACCCCTCTTATCTCTTCCGGTAATATTCCTTTTTCTTCCTCAGGAAACTGATCGCTGGCATTCAATAAAATATGGGCGGAGGCACCCCAGAAATCCAAATCAAGCAAGCCAGTCTTATGTCTCTCTGCTAAAGCCAGACTCAATGCTGTAGACACTACGGATTTCCCCACTCCTCCTTTACCGCTTACAACCGGGATGATACATTTCATAATGGCAAATTTTTCTCTTGATACAACTTCTCTCGGATCAAACATGATATCCTCCTGCTGAAAATATTTTTATAGGAATTTCTAAATTTAAATTTTTTTATAAATCCTCACCGGTAATCTCATCAATATAAATACCCCTTCCTTCGACTACCTCAAAATCAGGGCTACCACACCTGGTACATCTTATAAAAGAATGAACAACTTCCGGAACAAAGTGAATAGATTCTTTAATAGATTCTTCGTTTATATTTGCTTCTTTTAAAGTCCATTCATTCTGGCAATTTCGACATTTAAAAGTAGCTTTTTCGTTTATAAAAACAAACGTTGCCTCTTCTGCCATAGTTCCTTTTTTTAAACTATCCAAGCTGAATTTTACAATCTCTTCTTCAATTGCCTGCAGTTCTCCCAAAACAATTTTAACTTCTAATAATTTTTTTAAATTTCTTTTTTTTGCCTCTTTAATAGAAGATTTTAATACAGCTTCAGCTAAAGACCACTCATGCATTTTACTGCCTCCTTAAATTTATTTAGGTCAACAAATGATTTAATGATCCCTCTCCCAAAATACTATTTTAATATTCTGGTCTATAATTTTTCATTTTTTTATAAATTTCAATTTAACGCAATACATTTCATTTTAGCATATAACATTATTTTTTTTAATTATTTCATAAAACTCTTCTAAAACAAAACATATCTATCAATAAAAATCAAGTAGCTTCTACTAATCCTGTTATAAATTAAATAACATATTTTTACTTCCATTTATTCACTCTTTCTCTACAGTATGATTATCAGATTTAATGATACAGTTCAATAGGTATTATAAAATCAGTCCGATAATTTAACAAAATAAGTGAAAAATACTGGATATTCTTAAATATTATATTTATTTCAGGTTTTTAAAATTTTAATAAAGATTTTTTAATATTTTTTGTCAGATTTTGAAGAAAGTGATAATATAATACTTGTATAGGTATGGATATGTATGAGAATTTTAGAATTTTCCTAACTATTTAAATAATCCTGTTCTTTTTCTTTCTTCGACAAAGTATTGGTAGTCAGTCTATTAATAAAATATTTATTTTAAAATATTTTATTTTTATTTGTTTCAAAATTACTAGCAAAATTAAGGAGATATATCATAGTATGAGTATCATAGTATGAGTATCATAGTTTTTAATCTTTTAGGTGGTTTAGCTCTTTTTTTGTATGGCCTGTATGTTTTAAGCGATGGATTAAAACAAGTTTTTTACAAAGGCCTTAAAGATATTTTAAAGAAAGTAACCAGCAGTACTCTAAAAACGGTTGGCTTTGGTGCATTTATCACCGCGGTAATTCAAAGTTCAAGTATCACCGTAGTCACTCTGGTAGGACTTCTAAACTCCAGCATGCTAAATCTAAAGCAAGCAATTGGTGTAATGTTGGGAGCAAAAATTGGCACAACAATTACTACCCAGATAATTGCTTTTAAAATTGGATTTTACTTTTTTCCTTTCATCATTATAGGTTCCTTCCTATTTTTCCTTTTCAGAGAAAAAAGAATACAAAATATTGGCCAAATTATTCTGGGATTTGGCATACTTTTTTTAGGAATGAACTTTATGTCTGAAGGTGCCAAAGTTATACAGGAGATTCCTTTTTTTGAGAATGCCCTATATTATTTTAGCAACAATATAACCATGGGGATTATTACCGGGGCTATATTAACGGCAATAGTTCAGGCCAGTTCAGTAACTATTGCCCTCAGTATTGCATTGGCTATGCAGGGTGCCTTAACTCTACCAGCAGCGATAGCCATCACTATGGGAGCCAATATTGGTACTGCAATTACCGGTTTTTTTGCTTCTCTGGGTTCTTGCAGATCAGCTAAGCGTCTGGTTTTGTCCCAGTTTTTAGTAAATATTTTAGGGGTTACCATTTTTGCTTTTCTTATTGGACCTTTTAGCCGCCTTATATCATTAACAAGTTCAGATTTAGCTCGTCAGATTGCCAATGCACATACTCTATTTAATATAATTCTTGTTTTCGCCACCATACCTTTTATTGATTTAATACGTACTTTTTCCATTAAAGTAATACCGGGGCCTGTTGAAGAAGTTGAGCGAGGAATAAAATTCCTGGAATATAAGATACTAAGTATTCCCAGTTTAGCTCTTCTTCAGGCACAAAAGGAGGTTTTGCATATGGCAAATATAACTAAAGGGATGTTGGAAAAAGCTAACAAAGCAATGTTTACTGTTGACAGAGAGCTCTTTAACACAGTTAAAACAGAAGAATCGAGTGTTGACGAATTACACCATATTCTCGATGACTATTTGACCAGAATTTCTTCACAGGCGTTCTCTAAAGAGGATTCTCAGAAACTTGCTATTCTAATTCACAGTGTTACTGATATTGAGAGAGTGGCTGACCATGCCAATAATTTAATAGAAATATTCGAATTTAAGGCTCAAAAAAATATTGTGTTTTCCAGCCAGGCTGAAAATGAATTAAATCAATTATTTAAAAAAGCGATTGATGCTTTCTCTTATTCAATGGAAGCCCTGGACAAAAACGACCATGATATAGCTCAAAAAGCCATCCAGCTTGAGGCAGAAAGCGATATAATGGAAGAAAATCTAAAGAATAATCACTACGAGCGATTAAAAAAAGGCATCTGTAGCCCTGAAGCTGGACCCATGTACCTTGAAATCATAATGAACCTGGGAAGAGTTACCAACCATGCTGAAAACATAGCCAGAGGGGTAATAATGGGTTTTTAAAATGGCTGACATTTGGGACACCAGTAAATTACACCACCCAAATAGGAAGTTTTTTCAATAACGGTACCACAGAGAATGCATGGTTTTCCCACAGTTTTTTTACTGAGCAGTGTCTTGTATCCGCCTTTCCTGCCGAATAAATCCTTTTCTGTATCACGCCCTCCGAGTGATACCATTTCACCAAGAGTACATTTGACAGAGTAAAACAATTTAATATATTCTTTCTCATCAATAGTGTTCATCTTCCGTTTTGGATGAATGCCGGAATTAAATAATATATCCTGTACAACTCCATTACCCAACCCAGGAATACGCTGTTGTGTAGCAAGAAATGCTTTTGCGGAAAGAGCGTTTGTTTCTTCACTTCTTAAACCATTAAAATATACTAGATCAAATTCATTATGAAGTGGAGAAGGTTTTTCTCTAGCAATCAGATAATACCTATTTTCATTGTAACCTTTCATGAATACCTGTATAGCACCATACATCTGTATAGACACTACCAGTACACTTCCATCATCAAATTCAAGCAGAAACTGGTGCTTTAATGGAATATTAGCATTATTTTTAAAAAAACGTATATTTGCCCCCTCACTAAGAACAATACGCCTGTCTTCAGCAGATATCTCAACCATTGACCCAAGCCCCTTACTTTCACCAATTTTCTGCCCCGAAAGAAGTTCACCATAAGTTTTAGGATCGCCATGATAAAAAGCAAACTTATGTGGTGAGTAGTTAGCAACTACATTAAAAATAGTCTTACCAAATAATTTCTCATTTATCTGATTTGCTATATTTATGCTTTCAGGAATCTCTATCATAGTCGCATTCCTCCAATATACTTAAAAAATAATATTATTACACTTTCTAAAAGAAATAAGGGTTGAAATATGGTTTTAATAGTAAGTTGTCTGAAGTGGTCAACTATCTGTAAAAAATATTGTTTTCAATTTTATTATCAATTATTTATTATAGACAAACTCATAAAATTTTTTGTAATCACTTTTAAGACATCTCAAGTCTAATAAGACACCTTTCTCTTCATGTGAAAATGTCTTTATGTACGCGTTGCTATTTAAATAAGATAATAATTTCCCTTGATTGTAGGGAACAAACATAAGGCATTCAATATATTTGTTAAAAAGTTCTTCGTAAATAAGATTTAATAACAATTCTAATCCAATCCTCTTTCTGGCAGAAATAAACACTTTATTATTTACCGCTTTTGCCTGAAATTCTGATTCTGTATCAATTTTATTAAATACATAAATTACTGAGATGTTGCCTGCACCAATTTCTTGTAGAGTATTTTCCGTTATTTTTATCTGCCCTTCATAGTCGGGATTAGAAATATCAATAATATGTAATAACAGATCAGCCATTCTTACTTCTTCAAGAGTTGAACGAAAAGCCTTCACTAGATCATGGGGAAGGTTATCAATAAAACCAACTGTGTCAGCTAAAAGAAAGGCTGGATAACCGGTTTTTTCAATCTTTCTTACAGAGGTATCTAGTGTTGCAAACAGCATATCTTTTTCAACAACTTTTTTATGCTCAGGTTTTCCAGAAATATCCAGAAGAGTGTTCATCAATGTAGATTTACCTGAATTGGTATAACCTACTAAAGCGACGATGGGAAGCTCCCCTTTGCTCCTTTTTTTTCGTTGAATGGTACGCCTGTTACTCAATATATTAAGTTCTTTATTCAGTTCATACAATTTTCTTTCTAACCGTCTTCTATCTAATTCTAAAGCTTTCTCCCCAGAACCTCTGGTCTTAGAACCGACACCACCTTTTTGTTGAGCCAGTGATTCATTTATTCCAATAAGCCTCGGAAGCATGTATTGCAGTTTCGCCATCTCAACTTGAAGTTTAGCTTCTTTTGTTTTTGCTCTTTTCACAAATATTTCTAAAATAAGGGAGGTTCTATCAAGAACCCTGTATTTTAAAGCCTTTACTAAATTGCTAAGCTGTGATGGAGTCAGCTCATTATTAAAAATTATTAAATCAGCATCTGCCCTATCAGCAAGTGCTTTAATTTCATCTATTTTACCGGAACCGATATAAAAAGACCTATTGGCCTCTTTTAAGTTTTGTTCTAACTGGCCAATTACTTCATAATCACAGGAAATAGCTAAATTTTTTAGTTCATCCATGGATGCATTAAAATTATGCCATTTATTAATGTTAACACCTATTAATATAGCTTTTTCTTTTTGTAAATTACTCATTCTCATTCACCAAAATATATTCCTTAAGTTAGATATGCTGAATGAATTACAAATATCATCACTTCATTATTTTATAGAACATGTAAGTTTTAAAAAAGTAAAAATTGGTTGATAATCGTTTTGTTATTTGCTTTCTTTACCCCAGATATTTACAATAATAACACCCATTAAAGCAAGAAAACCTCCTACTATAGATAAAAATGTTGGAATCTCGTTTACCCATACCCATGCTATCAGGATTACCAGCACTGGAGAAATATACATATAGCTTCCTGCAACAGAGGCGGGAATATGTGACAAAACATAAGCCCAGGTAACATAAGCTAAAGCAGCAGGGAAAATACCCATATATACAATAGCAATTGTTGATTCTAATGAGGCTTCTCTTATACTTTGAAATAGCCCTGGTAAAAATACCAATTGAAATAGAGTACCACTCCATATTGCATAAGAAGTAAAAGCTAAAGGGGAATATTTCTTCAATAAAGGTTTTTGAAAAACAAAAAATATACTGGTACTAATAGCAGACAATAGGACTAAAAGGGCTGCTGGTTCAAAACTAACATCTTCTCCTTCTCCCATAACCACCAAGATAATACCAAAAAAACTTAAGAAAACACCAAGCCATCCCCATATTTTCATATGTTCTTTCAGAAAAAATATAGCTAAAATAGCCGTAAATATTGGAGCAGAGGCGATTATAAGACCGGCTGAACCCGCTGTCACCCTCAATTCACCATAGGTAAGTGCAATGTGATAAATAGTAATTCCTATAAAGCCAAGAACAAGTATTTTTATAATATCTTTTTTTTCTGGTAATGGCATTTTAGTTAGAACTGCATAGATAAACAATACGGCTGAGGCAGTTAAAAAACGTAAAAGTACTAAATGCCCCGGACTGTATTCTCTCAATCCTACTTTAATCCCAGCAAAAGCAGAAGCCCAAAAAATTAAAGTGACAGCTACCGCCCACAATACTCGAAAATTTATCTTCTCTTCTTCATGTTTTTGTAATTTGTTCTCCATTACTATTCCTTCTTCCTGGCTTATTATATATTTTAGATGACAATAAATTTTTACATCAACGTTTCAGTTTTTGATTAATTATAGATGAGTAATTACTTGAAAGAGAGTATCTGGCTCTCAATTCATTTACAATTTTATATAATGAATCTTTGTACAATTTGTTAGCCCCACCGGTTTTGTAAAGGCTCTCATAGCACTTAGAAAGACAAGGATATTTGTTTTCAATGAAGTTTAGAAATTGTTTTCTTGTTTTTCCCCTTAAATAGAGAGTACCCGTAAGAACATAATGTACATCACTGTCTTTTGCCATTGAAAAAAGTGAGTTTAAATCATCATAATCATCTGTCAGATAAGGGATAATTGGCATAACATGCAAACCTACCGAAGCATTGGTATTTCTAAATAATTTTAACATGGCAAATCTTTCTTCTGAACTACTTGAACCAGATTCAATTATTCTCCTTAACCCTTCATTTGTTGTGGTAATAGTTGAGGCAATATTGATACAAGTAATCCTGGATAATTCATCAATCAACTCATAATCTCTTATAATCAGGTTTGATTTAGTAGAAATAATAGCAGGGGTTTTGTACTTTATTAACAATTTAAGCACTTCTGGCATTAGCTTGTATTCTTTTTCTACAGGCTGATAACTATCTGATACTCCACCTATGTTAATGATTTCCCTTTTCCAATCAGGGTGGCTTAACTGCTTTTCTAATTTTTCAATGATATTTGTTTTAACATAAATGTCTTTATAGTAATTATCAGAACCAAGATAGTCATGAGAATAAATAGCATAACAATATATACAACCATGGTGGCAGCCTCTATAAATATTTAAATCCCATTGATAAGGAAATCTTCGTTTCAGACGATTTAGCGCAGTTTCACAATGCAATTCGATAACTTCTTTTTCTTTCATTAAGAATCCTTTTAATTCAACTACTCTTTAGAAAAGGTCTTTAAATACTGCTGCATTTAAAAAAATCTTCTATACTCTAGCTGTTGCACACTCTATTCTTTTTTTTTAATACAGATCTTATTCTTCAATAATAAATGATAATTTTTGACTTACAAGGTCAATCTTTTTCTGAATAGTACCATTATAAGCAGTGACTACAGTGCTATAAACCCTGGGTTCACTATCAGCTGAGTGAGTAAACTTAATAATAATATCCTGATTAAATTTTTTATCATCAGTTAATATTAACTCTTCCTCTGATATTAATCCATCTCCATAGGTCATTACAGTAACTCTTTCTCCATCTGTAGCTCCACTCAAGCTAAGGTGAACATACCCAAAGGTCAATTTGCCAATAGTTTCAGTAGTAGTGTACCATTCGACATTAGAAAGTGTTAGTAATGGTATGTTATTAGCACACCCTGAAACAAAAAAAATAATTAATAATACTGATAACACAAACATTCTCTTCATATTTTTGAATCCTTTGTTTTAACTAAAATTATTTTTATTTTCTTGAATATATATACATATTTTCTTTAGATGACAATTTTTAACATTAATGTACTCTTATTTATTGAATATAATCGAGTAATTACTTAAAGAGTATCTTGTTCCAATTTAATTAATATCTTTAAATCACTAATCTCTGGTTAATTATCATACTCTAATGTTTCTAAATATTTTTTCAAAACCGTTGCATTATTTTTTTCTTCATCTTTTGAGCTAAATAATAGAGTTATATTTGATATTTGTTTGGAAGGTTGTAATACAGAATCAATAAATACAATCTGTGATGAGTATTTTTTTATAAATCTAATGATAGAATATTATCGACATCTATGATATATTTTCTTAACATTTCAATTTAATTTCTGAAGATTATTCATGTTTTAAAATGCTTCTCTTTTTCTTCCATCATTGTAATAATAATACTTTTTATTTCCCTTGGTATTTGTTCAATTTGCCATTGGCGCTCAGTATCTTCTGATTTGCCTGTGAATTTTATAGCTCTTCTAGCATATAATGCTGCCCCTATTGAATGGTCAGCCATATGTGCAGTTGCCACTGCATGTCCGACAGAACGGGCCACTGCTCTTGCAACCGGATCAGAAGATTCCCGAGCTATGGTATGCGCATTTACGGAAGCTTTTCTAGCCTCACCTGTTGCTATTTTACCTTCTTCCCATTCTTTGGCAACAAATAAAGCCAATGTCAGTCTCTGATCAATATTTCCTTTAACAAGTGATAATACATGTTTCGAACATATGCTAGCCCATTTAATTATTTTTCGATGCTGTTCTTCAGTAAGCATCCCTCCTCGATCAACTGTAATAAATTTATTATCCCGCATATAATTCCTTAATACTCACATAAAATATCTTTTCAACACTGTCAAAGCCTTTAAGGTCAACCATTTACTAGGCTTTCTTTTTTTTCAATATTTACCAGAAAGCGGTCGTTAAAGGTATTTTCCATTATCCACTTTCCCTGGTTATCCTGTTTGGAAATCAGGATATCTATGGCATCCTGCATTCTGTTATCTCGATAACCTAATTTAGTTAATATTTCTAAAATCTCAAGAATATCAGTCTGATACATTAGGGGAAATCCCAGGCGAAGCCACCCTGGTTTTGCTATTTTCTTCAAATCGTGGCTTTTCTTGTAAATATGGTGTTTAAGTAAATAATCTACTGCTATTTCAATTGTTCTATTTATTTCCTCATTCTTTAAATTAATAGGAATTTCTGCCAAAGCTTTCAATGTCTTCACGACTCCCATATGACAAGAATGTTTTCCCCAGCAGCCCAGATCTGACTTATCATAAGGCCAATCATCCGGTAACCGGTAATTTCCATCATCAAAGCGTTGATAGGTTATTATCCACTGAATTGCTTTTTGAACTCTTTCATCAGCATAAAAACCTAACCTAATAAGGCTAAAAACCATATTACCGGTAAGGCATGGTATCACACTATTGGATCTGCCTCCTCCGGCTTTAGCACTATGATAGACTGAAAATCCATAACGCTTTTTATCCTGAGCATGTTCCAGGATAAACTTGCAGGCTTTTTCCACCCTAGCATCATCTTCTTTTTCTATTCCTGACTCTGCCAGAATCAATAATTGCCAAACTGTTCCCCTGTATTTATTGGTATAGTATTTTTCTTCTTCTCCCCAATATCCTTCTTCTTGTTGTCTAGAAAAAATAACAGGAACTATACCTCTTTGTAGTATGTCTTTTCTTGTTTGAATCAGCTCAAGATTATATTTAGGCTTTTCCAATAAATCTATCAAAGTAAAATACCGTACTGATGGATTATCTTCTTCTAAAAGCCAGGAAATTATATTTGCCTTTAAATAAGATTTCCAGTTAATCATAATTAATCCTTCAATAAATTAGAACATTTTCAATATTATTTCTTGATGAGTGTTTTATTGACTCTAATTTACTTCTTCAGAATGCCGGAAAATATTTTCAATTTATACTGACCATCTTCTAACAGATATTGGTCATAAAGATGATTCATATCTACCTGGCTTATCTTCAAGTTATTTTCTTTAAAAATATTCTGCCAGGTGTTATAAGGATACAGTCCAAGGGTATGGACCTCGTTGTAAATTTTCAGTTTACCATTCTGACGAATCAGGTAAGTCATTGCTGCCTCATAGATTGTTTCTGACACAATATAATTATTTTCAAATACCGTAACATGAATATCGCCCTTTTCACCAGAATAGACAAAATTATTGTTCTGAAAATCTTCTTTAGTATGAGCGGTTACTAGAAGGGCACCATCGGTTTTTAAATGACAGACTGCATTACTGATAGCTTCTCTTAAGTCAGTAAGTGTTACCATGTACATAATAGAATCCGGGATAATGACTATATCATATTTCCGGTTGAGATTAACCGCTCGCATATCTCCTTTGATGTATTTTACTTGAGGATTCCTCTCTCTGGCTATTGTGAGCATTCCCTCACTGATATCTACTCCGGTTATTTGAAAGTATCTTTTAAAATGATAGTCATGCGCTCCTGCACCGCAACCCAAATGGAGCATTGTACTAGGTTGTTTGCTCATTTCTTTTGACAATATTTTATTCAAAATCTTGATATAAAATGATGTCTCTTCCCGGTAGTTATCAGGGGGAGCTAAGATTTTATCAGTCCAGGCAAGTTCATTGTAGGCTTTCCATTTCATTTTTATTACATCCTTCTTTATTGATAGCGATCTATCTGAATATTTTATGTTCTATAATTATACCAAAAAGCTATTCATTATTAAAAACTTTGGATTTTGTGGTATACAATCTCTCATTTGACAATCGCTGGAATATTTTTATCTCATTCTTTCAATTGAATGTTCTTTGCCTCTTACTTCTTATCTTTAGCTGATTCTTGTCATTGTCACAAGTTATGATTAAAATGGGGAAAAAATAGCAAAGTGAGTTCAAAGCAGAAATCATTATCCCTGCTTCTTTAACAATCATGGAGTACTTTGAAATAGCCAGAAATATAACAATGGCAAAAATATTTTTTAATTATCAGACTCAATATTCCCAACTATAGCCTGAGCCAGGTCAGTAAGGGCAGTGGCTATCTCTTCCAAATCAAAGATAATCCTATATGTTGACATAAAATAATAGATATCCATTTTCTCTATATATTCAATTCCCCAATATTTAAGACATTGACGCGATAATTCTTTCAGTTTATTTACATTATCAGTATACTGACATATCTGTGTTATTAAAACTCCTCTCTGCTCTCCTATAGCATTAAATATACAGACATGCAAATGACCTAATGTCTGGGCTAAATCCTTCAGAACGGATCTCAGGTCAGTAAATTCTTTTGACAAATAATATGAATCACTAATTATTTCTTGCTTTTTCAGTTCTCTACTTCTTTCATAACATCTTTGAGTAACAATAACTAAATCCTCAAGTTTGGCAACTATATCTACCAAAGAATGCACACCACGATCAAACAAAAGATATTCTTCTAATTCTATGCCCTCTAATAGATTGCCCAGTGGTGTCTGTATTCCAACCTGTAAATGTTTAAGTTTCTGACGCAAACTTGTTATTCCTGTTTGAATATCTTTTAATTCTGCTCCAACTTCTTTGGCAAGATCTGGTCTATTTTGGGTATAGGCTTCAACTGTCTTTAGATAAAGATTGGGGAAGCTTTCTGTTAAGGAATGCATCTCTTCTCTAAAAGTTATTCGATGCCGTGGTGGCACAATTACAATATTAGTTAAAGTAGCGATAATAATTCCAATCAAAGTGCTAATAACCCGCCCTGCAGCATAAGGCAAAGCTTCCCCGGAAATCCTCATCATAACAGCCATCACAATTAAGGAAGCTAATGATAATCCCTCTTCCCACTTTAAATGATGGCAAATCCAAAGAGTTACACTTACTCCAGCACCAATGGCAAATAAGTTATTGCCAAAAATATAATGAAACATTAAACCGAATAGACCACCTAAAATAGTTGCTTTGATTCTGATCAATCCCTTTTGAATTCCCACCGTAATACTAGGCTGAATACAGATAATGGCAGCTACTCCAGCCAGAAGCGGCAAAGAGTATGGTACATACTGTGATAAAAAAAGGGACAAAGTAACCGCTATACCAGTCTTTATAGCCCTTGCCCCTAAAAATATATTTGTCTTCCGTTTTTCTAACAAAGCTTCACCTGTTTTTTCTACCTATATTTCATTGTGGATTTGGTATCAGGATGCTATACCTGAAGCAGGAATATAATTACAAATTTAACTCCATTTTTGTATTTCAATTATATTGCCTTCAGGGTCTTTACCATATACTACATGTATGGTCTTTCCCCCATCCATATGCCCGGTAACCGCTTCCCCAACTGTTGTTCCACCATTTTCTTTCAATTTAGCCAGACATTCCTCCACATCGTCGACTGCAAAGGCAATATGGGCAAATCCTTCTCTGTTAATCTTCCTGCCAATATCAGAAATAGAAACATTGTACTGGAATATTTCCAGTGTAGGACCCCCATTTTCAAAGCCAGGCAACAAGAGATGTATACCTCTTATGTGTGCTGAATTAATTCCGGTTAGCCGATCTAACCATTCTCCGGATAAATCTCTTTCGGGAGGCTTCGGTTTGCAATTAAAGACATCGATATAGAACTTTGCCAATTTTTTCCAATCTTTTGCCACCAAATTAGTATGTGTATATCTGATATCCATTTCTATCCTACCTTTTTAAATATATTATAATTTAAATTATAGAATTGGGGTCAAACCTTGATAGGCGAACCCCAATTCTCCGTTCATCAGTTAATATATCAACTATTTTATTTTATCTTACTACAGGGCCAAAGCCTATAAATTCATTCCACCACTCCGGATAAGGAGCATCCCGGAAAAATCGGTAACCCATAGCATATTTACCTAATAACATATCCCCTAATTCTCTCCAGGATTCAAAGAAACCTAAGGCATTTTGGTAATAGAAGTTATGCAATAATGCTAAAGCGGCATCTGGTTCTGATTCGTATAATTCAGCTGCTTTTTCCTGTACTAAAGGAACGACCTGGTAAAGCATTTCCAGTTTAGGGTCACGAAAAGCGTATAAGTCCTGTATTGCTTCATTGTAACGTAAGGTGGTCATCTCCTGGACATACAGGCTCACCCATCCCTGTGACTCTCTATTGAAAGGCTGACCTTTTGCTCCAATCTGATAACACGCCGGCAACGAGAACATGCTGCCACTAAGAGGTACTATATATGAGCTATCCGGGGCACCAATGCCAAACCAGGCAACTCCTTTTATTGGGTCAGGTAAATTTTCATTTATTTCAGTAATATGGAAAGAAGCGGTTCGGTGCATATTTATACTTCTTTCCCAATCTCCATTGCCTTTATTAGTATACCGCAATGGATTTCCCCAGGGACCGGCTGCCGGACCTTGTGTTAAATCATAATCTGTACCCTGATAATAATCGCCCATAATCTTATACACGTCATGAACTGTTAATTTTTTATCAGGTACAACTGTTTGGGGATATTCAATTTCATGTGGACCTAACCCTAAAGAGGGTGCGACTAAATCCAGAGCTCTCCAAACTCTACGATTAGAATAGACCTTATTATTGGGTGCATAGATATCTGCCGGGCGAAATGGCTTTCCTGAATTGGGATCATACCATCCCTTTTCAACTGCAAAAGAGATAATATTAGGTGAATGTAATACGTTTTCCTTATCATCAAAATCTATATCTCTTATTCTGGCAGCATTGGCTGATACAAAGACCTCATCATCTGCCAGCCTGAATGCACACCAGAGGTCATGACCATAAACTTCAAAAATCCAGACTTCATTACCATCGGCAAAATTAATGGTTTCCGCCTCTATCGGTGCCCATTTATAGGTTTCAATCAAATCTCCATATATCTCAACTGCCTCTCTAGCTGTTGAAGCTCTTTCTAAAACAACAGTTAAGCAGGTGCCATAATCAATAAACCCTTCACTGCTAAACATTACTTCTTCAACTTCTTTTCCATATTCTGTGCTGGTATCAATGGGACAGGTTGTCTCCCCCACGGCAACACCTTTCTCATTAATTACAGCCATCAATCCCTGAAGATATTGCAAAGTATGGGGAACCTGCGGAATTTCTCCCAGGATTTCTCCGCCCCAGTCTGTAAATTGGACCTTCTCACCTTCTTTCCAATCTTTAGCAGGAACTATTCTGGCATCAAATGGACAACCTCCACAATCACAATTATAAGAAATAATGGTGGTACCATTTGCAGACGCATATTTTCCCACCGATACAGTGGTACAATCTGCCAGGCCAGTTAAGGAAGTAACAAAACTTAATACTACTACAATCACTAAAATCCGAAATATTGAGTTTAATTTAATTCTATTATCCAATTCATTCTCCTCCTTTATTCTATATTTTTGAATAATAAGAACTGCTATCTATAGCCTCCTTTCTCTTTTATTAATCACCATATTAGGAACAATATTTACTGGTGTCAAGCAAATTCTTGAATAATCACAATCCCCCAGTTTTGCAGCAGCCTAGTCGTTCCGATTTCCAATAAAGCCCTTCAAATGAGGCGTTAGAAGCTAATTTTTTTGTCAAATATTTAGAGATAAGAAGTTGGTGATTGTAAGTGATTATGGTATAATATACTATAACATAAATGGAGGTGTTGCGATGAATCTGCGAAAAGGTATAAGTAATGGCCGTGCTTACCTATCAATTGTTCAAGGATACAGAGATCCGGTAACCAAAAAAGTAAGGCATAAAACTGTTAAATCACTTGGATATCTCGATGATCTTAAGATAATTTATCCAGATCCTGTTGCCCATTTCAAGGCCGTTATTGTGGAGATGAATGAGGTGCAAGCCCTGGAAAACCAGCCGGTAGAAGTCATCTTCAATCCAAATGAGGCTTTGATTGGCTCTCAGGCCAACAGAAAAAATATCGGTTATGCTGCACTGAGCAAGCTCTATCACGAGCTGGGGCTTCATACATTTTTTAGCAATAACTCCAGACCATTTAAATCTAAATTCAATACAAACAACATCATGAAGCTGCTCATCTACTCCCGGATTCTTGCCCCCGCATCCAAGAGGAAAACATATGAGCAAAAAGACCGTTACTTTGAGAACAACGACTTTTCGCTAGATGATATCTACCGCTGCCTGACACAGGTGATTACTTTTAAAGACAGGCTCCAAACGAATCTTCACCAGCATATAAGGGATAAGTATGGAAGAACTACTGAGTTGGTCTACTACGATGTCACCAATTACTACTTTGAGATTGACAAAGAAGATGAATTGAGGAAAAAGGGTGTGGGCAAAGAACATCGCCCGGATCCTCTCGTTCAGATGGGCCTATTGATGGACACCAGGGGCATCCCGATCATGTATGATCTTTTCCCGGGCAACACCAATGATTGCCTGACCTTAATGCCAATTTTGGATCAGGTAAAGAAAAACTATGAGATCGGCAAAATCATAGTCGTCGCAGACAGGGGGATTAACACCGCAGACAACATTGCTTTCTGTCTGGCTAAGGGAGATGGATACGTCTATTCGCAGACAGTTCGTGGTGGGAACAAGGAATTAAAGGCCTTTGTTTTAGATCCCTCCGGCTACCAGCTCCTCGGCAACGGTTACAAAATTAAGTCCAGATTGTATCCCCGTGAAATTGCAGTCAGCAATGCCAAAGGTGGTCGAACGAAGATACGTATTGATGAAAAGCAGGTGGTGTTTTACAGCCCCGACTATGATCGTAGAGCAAAAGCAGATCGTGAGCCGGCGCTTTTGAAAGCACGGGATTTGGTTAAAAACCCATCTAGGTACAACAAGGCCATCTCCTATGGTGCGGCCAGGTATGTTAGAAACCTGGTCTTTGATCCCAAGACCGGTGAGATCATGACTACAAAACAAAAACCCGTCTTTGATGAGGAAAAATTACAGGAGGAAGAAAAGTTAGACGGTTACTACGCCATTGTTACAAGCGAATGGGAAAAATCCGATAAGGAGATCATCGATATTTACCGCGGGCTCTGGCGTATTGAAGATGCTTTTAAGGTAACCAAGAGCGACCTTGAGACCCGCCCGGTTTTTCTCTCCAGGGATGATCATATTCGAGCTCACTTCCTGATTTGTTTTGTAGCACTTGTCATTGCCCGCTTATTGGAGTTTAACCTGGCGAACAAATATTTGATTACTAAGATCAAAGAGAGCCTGAACAGGGCCTCAGGAAGCTACTTTGAGAAAAATTGGTATGTCTTTGATTACAAAGATGAGATCACAGAAGCTATTACAAAAAAGATGGGCGTGGATCTGAGCCGCAAGTACCTTAAGGTGGGAGAAATTAAAAAAATAATTGGGG
>JAKQEP010000036.1 GCA_029556475.1 Candidatus Atribacteria bacterium | reverse complement strand
TCTGCAGTTTAGCAAAGAAATAAATTGCCGTTCCCTATTTCCCTGATTACAAATTTAGAAAAATCGGGGAAAGCTGTGCGCTAAGTTATTAGCAAGAAAAGCGGGGGCAACGAAACCTCCGCTTATAATGTTCAACTGGTTATGTTTACATAATATTAAAAGTTACTATCAAAGCGAATACCTACCAGGAGTTTAAGGTTTTTATAAAAAACATCGTCTACATACTTATCATCAAACACAGGAGTAATACTTCTTTCATATCTGATTTCGCAAAAATACCGCTTATACTCCATACCCAGGTTTAGTTGATAGCCAAGAACGAAGGAGGAAAGTTCTATATAATCATCATCGTCATAATCTAAATCTTCTTCTTCACCAGCATATTCTACCGAAAGACCGGAGCTGACAGGAATACTTGCTGAAATGCCTGCTCCCAAATATGGTTTGATTGATAATTCAGGAAGATTCAGAGTATAGATAGCAGAGACAGGAATCTGCAGCATATTTATGCTATGTGTCCAAGTTGCATCATATTCTTCTTCATCTTCTTCATCGTAAAAATACGCTTCCCATTTTGACCCATTCATACTAAAGGCAATTTCGCCTTGCAAAGAAAGATTTTGTAATACAGTTGCATTTCCGATAATTCCAATGTGCCCGAGGGTTCTTCCTTCAATATCAAATCCTTCGTCATCCAGATCCTCAATATCATCTCCACTGAAATTAGCAAAATTTAACCCTCCAATTACCCCTAACTTTACTTGGGTTAAGGTTTGGGATTGCAGTCCTGCCACAAAGAGCAGTAATAGCAACACTAACAGGTAGACCTTTGTTTTCATAATAGTTCTCCTTTTTTTAGCAGAATTTGCTTCTGCGAACATAATTACTCATCTTAGCATTAAGTTTTTTTTGTCAAGATGTTTTTCGTTTTTGGGGGATTTAATATTAGCTTTTTGGCAGCGAGAAGGAAAAAACTTGACATAATTTTAGAGAACTACATAGTTGCGTTTGTCTTTATTTTTGCTGAAGAACAAATAAATTATTTGGAGGAACTTATGCAAGAAGAAATGAAAGAATCAATGCAGGAGCAGGTTTCGGAAGAAATTCCCAGCTCGGAAGAAGGAACCCCTGCAGTTTTAGAGGGTAAGCGAAAAAAGAAATCAGCTTTAATCCCGGTTCTGATAGTTTTATTTTTATTGCTTGTGGTTATTGCTGTTTACTATTTTGCAACCTCTTCGCCTCAAATTCGTCATATTAGTAAAAACGCTCTCGTTGTATCCAAGGTTAATTTACCGCAGCTATTGAAGGAGAGCGGAACAATGAAAAAGGGTGAAATTGACGAGGATTTGATTTCTGCCCTGGAAGAGTATAATCTGGAGGCATTGGTTAAAGATCCGCGCAGCACAGGATTAATAACTACGAAGCCATCTTACTTATTTGGGGAGTATGATACGAAAAAAAACCTTCCCTATCTTTTTATGGTTATGCCTATTGCCAATGCGGAAAAAG
>JAKQEP010000018.1 GCA_029556475.1 Candidatus Atribacteria bacterium | reverse complement strand
ATGTGTAAAGAAATATTCAAAAAAATTAGCATCCAAACTTATTATTCCGTTTCTATTGGGCTCTACTCCTTCACCTTTTAAATATGGTTTAAATACTGCATTATCCATATTTTGAAAAATTACCACTATTGGTGCTTCTTTAATTAAAATCTGTTCTGCTTTGCGATAATTTTCAACTCTTTTTTCCCATTCCTGGGCAGTATCTGCGTCTTTTACAAGGCTATCATACTCTGGATTGGACCAGGCATGACGTCCACCAGAAAGAAATATATCCATAAAATTACTTGGATCTAAGTAGTCAAAACCATATGTTGATAGAAAGAAATTGTGAGTATGTTGATTAAGGGCTTCGTTAAAAGTTTTTGCATCGACAATTCTGGGAATAATATCAACTCCTAAATGCTCTTTAAAACGGGTTTGCATATACGTAGCTGCTGGCATAAAAACCATATCATTTTCACCCCGTGCGGTAACTTTTAACCACAATTCTAATTGGGGAAACCCCCTTCCTTCGGGGAATCCTGCCTCGGTTAATAAGTTTTTTGCTAATTCAATGTTTTGTTCAGCCAACTTCTTTGCTTCATTAGGATCATGACCAGGAAATCCTGACATCAAAACTGAATATTCAGGAATAGCTAAATCCTTAAGGACCGTTGAACACAATTCTTCCCTGTCAAGAATGAAGCTAAAAGCGAGCCTTACTCGCTTATCATTAAAAGGCGGTTTGGTTGTATCAAAGGCAAGATAGCAAATTCGAAAAGAGGGCCAGGAATTAAATTGTTCGGGAATATTTTTTTTTGTAAAAGCCAATTGGCCCGAATTTAATTTAGAAAAATACACTTCATTGTTTAGATAGGCAGGGAAACCTATTTCAGGGTCAGTCATCCCGTTTTTTAATATAATTTTTTCAAGATAAGGTTTCCAAACTCCATTGTAGAAAGGATTTGGAATACAGGTTATATGGCTTCCTTTAACCCATTCGCTTACTTTAAATGGACCATTCCCAACCATAGTTTCAGCCTGAGTTGCATATTCATCACCATATTTTGAAACAATATGCTGAGGAACAGGATAAAGCAAAGCTAATGTTTTCAGTAAATAAGGTTTGGAAACATAAGTTTGAATTTCAAGAGTATGTTCATCTATGGCTTTTATTCCTAATTCATCTACGGGTAATTCTCTCTTTTCTACTCTATCCCAATTCTTTATCCCTGCAGCTGATTTCCAATACCAGCCAAAATCATAGCCCTGTTCTACAGCCCTTTGAAGTGCAAAAACATAATCATGTGCAGTTACCGGCTCACCATCAGACCATTTCATCTCATTTCTGAGCTGGAATGTCCAGGTCAAGCCATCATCTGATAAAGTCCATTTTTCAGTTCCCATTGGGATAACTTCCAGCTCTTTGTCAACAGCAAATAACGGTTCATTCACTATTCTAGTAGCAGTAAATATACAATTATATAAAGATTTCATTAGGTCTATGTAAGAACCTGTATCTGACAATGGGTATATAAGGGTTTGTTCAGCTGCGGCATCAGAAGGTAATGGCTTATTTTCACAAACACCTAAAATATTAATTCCTAAAAATACTATTAAGCTCAGCACTGCCAAGGTTAAAGCTTGTCTTCTTTTATTAAACATTTTCTCCTCCCGTATTATATTTTTTAAATATTTTATATAAGCAACATCAATTTAAATTAATTTCTTATTAACTTTTTCCTCTAATCTTCGGATCCAGAGCATCCCTTATTCCATCACCAATAAGGGATAAAGAGAGTATGGTAATTGTTAAAAAGATTGAAGGAAACAAAGGCAAATGCCAGTAAAATTGTATATAATATATACCATCACTTATCATCTTTCCCCAACTTGGAATTGGTGGATTTACCCCGATACCTAAAAAACTTAGCATCGCTTCTATCATAATTGCATGAGAACTGCATAGGACTACCCCCACTATAATTGGTGCAACAGCATTGGGCAATAGATGTCGAAAAAGTATACGAAGGGGTTTTATTCCTATTGCTTTAGCCGCTAAAAAGAATTCTTTCTCTTTTAATACGATGATTTCCCCTCTAACTGAGCGACAAATATTCCTCCAGCTTATCAATCCAATTATTAAAACTATATTCTTTAAACCATTGCCAAATATAGTAACAAAAAACATAGCTAATAGAAGTGACGGTATAACTGAAAATATTTCTACTAATCTCATAACTACCCAATCCACTGTTCCTTTAAAATATCCCGCTAATGCACCAAGTGGAACCCCGACTATGAGAGCAACAATTGCAGATGCAAATCCTACAAACAAAGAAACTCTTGTACCATATACCACCCTTGTAAAATAATCCCTACCCATAGAATCTACACCAAACCAGTTATCTTTGGATGGAAAGCTATTTATTTTATTTAAATATTCCATATCAGCATAACCTGTTGGAGTAATTAATGAAGCAGAAAAAGCAGCTAATATTAATAGTAAAATTATTCCAAAACTAATAATACATAATTTATTCTTTTTAAAATGATTCCATATTTGCAACATACTTAAAAGTACCTTATTATCATTATAAAGAAATGTTTATTTATTTTCTAATTTCTTTCCCCCAAAGACGAACACGTGGATCTATAATAGTATACAAAATATCTATACTCAAATAAGTAAAGCCTAATAAAAAAGTAACAAGAAGCATAAGAGTCATCATCAAAGGGTAATCACGCTGAGTAATACTGCTAACAAAATACTTTCCTAACCCTGGAATTCTGAATATTGTTTCTACAAAAATACTGCCAGTAATAATTCTAGCAAATATCGGTAGGATAATCGTAATAATTGGAATCATAGCATTTTTAAAAACATGGTTAACAATAATAGATTTCAGAGGCAACCCTTTAGACTTGGCAGTTAATATATAAGGCTCATTCATAACCTCTAACATGCTATTACGGGTATAACGAATAATTATTCCGGAAGGGTAAAGACCATAAGCAATTATAGGCATTACCCATGTTTTTAGTCCCTCAAATCCTCCTGTCGGAAACCAACCAAGTCCAAGAGAAAAAGTAAATATCATAAATATAGCAGTTACATATATTGGTACAGAAATGGCATAGCTGCTAAATAAAGTGAATAGATAATCAATAAAACTATTTGCTTTAACAGCTGAAATTATTCCTAACAAAATACCTATCGGTATTGCCCAAAATAATCCTAACCCTCCCAAGAATGCACTGACCCTAAAAGTTCGGTTAATTAAATCAATCATTTCCTCGCCTGGACTTTGATAAGACCTGCCAAATTTGAAATGGAGGGCATTCCATATATATTTAAGATATTGAATATACAAAGGCTGGTCTAATCCATACATTTTCATTATTTTTTCTTTTGCTGCTTTAGATAGAGGCATTTTGTCTTCATCAAACGGTCCTCCTGGAATGCTGTGCATCAAAGAAAAAATAATTATTGTTACTATAATTACTGAAAACATTATTGATAAGATTCTTTTTAAAATATAAAGTGCCATCTTATTTATTTTAACCTTATTATTGAATTAATTTTTCAAATGCTTTATAGAATGAATCTGTGTTGTACTTTTCTTTGACAATTTGGGCGCTTCTTTCTCCCATATTTTTCATTTCATTTTTATCGGAGGTGATAATTTTAATTTTTTCAGTCAAATCTTCCAGGTTGTTACTCTTAAAGATGTACCCGTTTTCGCCCTCTTCAATATAGCATTTAGTACCATTCGTATCACTGCAAATTACCGGTAAGCCAGCAGCCATAGCTTCTAAAAGAGAATAAGCGGCAGGTTCAGATGAGCTTGGAAGTATAAACAAATTATTTTTTTGATACTCTAAGGACATTTCATGGTAGGGGATATTTTCTTTGATTGTTACTTTGTCCTCTAGATCATTACTTTTAATAAATTCAGTAATTTCTTCATAAAGTTGTCCTCTTTTATTCATATGTCCAATCAGGTTCAAATGAAAACTAATATTTTTCTCTATTAATTTGAGCGCTTTTAACAGTAATAGAACATTTTTTCTTTTTTGATTTATCCTTCCTACAGAGATAATATTTATTTTATTATTATTAATATTATTACAATTACGTTGGGGTTGGGTTGAAACAGGTGCTATAAAGGGGATATAAAATGCCCTACAATGAAATTTTGGATAATTTACCCTGCACCCAGTAAGAGGTGTAATCCAATAATTTCCAATAGTGTTTAATAGTATGGTTACACCAATTTTCCTCGAAAAAGGCATTACCTGATACAAATCAGTCTGGGTATATATCAAGGTTTTTCTGCGCTGCAGTTTGGAAATTAATAAAAAAAGTAATATAAACAAATTTAAATGAGGATTTCTACCAACCACTACATCCGGATCAAAATTTTTCAATTGTTCATAATATGCACCTATTTTATTGAAATAAGGTTGTTCAATTTTTTTAATATTTATTGATTTTAGACTTTCTACATTACTCTCCATTTTATTACATAGTGACCAATACTCAACCGTATGATTGTTTTCAATTAAGGTTTGTACCCATGGCATTTGATTAGTATGAAACATAGGGGCAATAAATAATATTCTCACAATTCTTTTTATGCTCTCAAATTATTAATTTTTTAATATAATATCATACAATTTATTCAAAAAATAACAAATATATTATAAGTAGTTGTATATATATGTCTTGAATGAATATTATTTTTATTATTAATTCTCTTCATTTTTTAATACTGTTGTAATATTGTCCTTAAAAGGTAATAGGTTCTTTTTTATGGTATCCCATAGAGCCTCTAGGTCAATACCGAAATAATCATGGATTAAAACATCTCTAAAGCCAGCTGCTTCTTTCCATTCAACTTTGGGATATTTTTCTTTTATTTCTCGGGGAATATTCTTGGTTGCTTCTCCAATAACCTCAAAATTTCTTATAACTGCATCTACAGCCATATCATTTTTAAAAAACTTTTAAAATCCATATCACCGGCATATATAACCTTCTATTTTTATAAGGGCTTCTAAAATATCTTCTAAAAAAAGAATGTAGTCTCTTTCTTTTTTAGACATATTTTACCTCTTGTAGTATTTTTTCTCTTAATCTTGGTTTTATTGCATCTTTAATGACTAGATCCACTTTTCGCCCCAGAATGACTTCAAGATAATATTTTAATCTCATATAATTAAAAAAATCTTTATGCCCTTTTTTAAAACTTATCAATATATCTATATCGCTGATATCATCTATATCTGCCTTATTTTTTACGAAAGAGCCAAAGATTCCAATTTCTTTAATTTTAAAGTTTTCTTTCATGTAAGGGTAATGCTTACTAATTATCCTTTTTATATATCTGACATCCAACCTTGCCACCACCAATCTATTTGGATTTAGGTCTATTTAAATAGATCTATAAAATGGTACAGAAATATATTCTATAATTATATATATTTTACCTTATTAACGATTATCAACCAAGAATAATCAAGAAGAAAATAGATTTCCTGACTTATGTCGTCAGTAGGTTCTATTTATTTTTCTGTATTATTTCATTAAGTATTGCATTAAGACATTTTCGCCATTTCTCTAAATTTTTTATTTTTACTAATTAGTTCTTCATATTTACCCTGTCCTATGATTCTGCCTTTTTCTAAGATATAAATCTGGTCGCAATCTTTAAGTGTGTTTAGCCGGTGGGCAATCATGATTACTGTTCTCGATTGGGCGGCGCTGTGAATTGCTTTTAAGACATACTCTTCAGTTGTGCCATCCAAGGAACTGGTAGCTTCATCTAAGACTAATACTTCGGGATTTCGATAAAGTGCGCGAGCTAATCCAATCCTTTGCCTTTCCCCACCGCTAAGGCGAATCCCTCGTTCTCCTATAACGGTGTCATATTTTTGAGGCAACTCATTTTCAATAAAATTATCTATGGCAGCAATTTGAGCTGCATATTGCACCTGCTTATAAGAGATATCTTTATCTTGAACTCCAAAAGCAATATTTTTTAGAATTGTATCATCACTTAAATATATTTCCTGGGGAACATAGCCGATTTTTCTCTGCCATGAAGTTATATTATCATCATCTATTTCTGTATCATCAATAATAATTTCCCCTTTTTGGGGTTTCAGTAATCCTAAAATAATATCCACTAGAGTAGTTTTACCGCAACCGGTAGGACCAGCAAAACCAATCACACTATTTTTAGGAATTGTTAGATTTATGTTATTTATTACCTCGCAGGAAGAATCTTGATATGAAAACCTTACGTTCTTCAACTTAATGATTTTATTAAATGATAATTCAGGTTTAGCAGTATCGGGTTTAGATGATAGTTTTTTAGGTGGTACTATTTCTATCATATCTTCATAGATTTTATCCACAATCGCCATATTGAAATAAACACTGGCTGTAGAGTTAAATAGACGGTTCAGAGCTGGTATGGTTCGATATGCTGCAAATGCATAGAGGCTGAGTAGAGGAATAAATTCGACTACTTTTCCCCCGTGGGCAATCATCAATATCACAAAGAAGACAATCCCGCCAAAAGCAACAACTTCTATCAAATATCTAGGAATTTCTCCTATTACATGGGCAAATACATTATAGCGGGCAAATCTACTAGAAAAATAGCTATAGCTATTGATAAAATATGTTTCTATACCCATAATTTTTGTGGTTTTTATACTGGATAAAGCTTCATTTGCCATTCGGAATCTTCCCTTATTCGCTTCCAACCTTTCCCTTCCTACTCTACGCAATTTGTTTTTAACAAAATAGTTTATTAAGCTATAACTACCCCCTAAAAAGATTATGGCACCCATTGTTACTGTTATATTAACCATAAATAACATAGTAACCATAACCACAATCATCAAACCATTAATTAAAATATCAAATAAAGCCATTAAAAGCTGGCTGGTGAGTTGGTTTACTTCAGATAATATGTTTTTACTTAATTCGCTGCTGTTTTTTTGCAAGAAATATTCATAGGGTTGGCTCAAATAAACAGTTAAGAGTCTGCGAGATAACGAGTGGTTTTTTCCCAGCGTGAACCTTGTTTTCGCCCAGGTAGTTATTGCAGAGATAGTGCCGGAAAGTATTACTATCAGAAAAACGGCAATCCCTAAAAATAGAATGAAAGAATTTATATCATTGAAATTAAGTTTGTTATAGAGCAGAGAAAGCCATTTGTTCTGCCCTACTATATCAGGATTCATTACTACATTTATAAATGGAAAGATACTTGCCACACCAAAAGCCTGTACAAAGGCAGTAGCCAAACTGGCAAAGAAAACCATCACTGCCTGCATACGCTCTCTGGGAGTAAATATTTCATATAGTTTTTTTAGAAAAGATTTTTGATTCATGGTTAATTTGTTAATTGGTTAATTAGTTTGTTAATTAGTTAATTGGTTAATTAGTTAATTAGCTCATTGGTTAGTTGGTTAATTAGTTAGTTGGTTAATTAGGTAATTAGCAAATCAGGCAATTAATGAATTGATCAATTAGTTAATTAGTAAATTAGTTAATTGGTTCACCTTCTGCCAATTCCAAAATATTTAATGCCTATTTCTTTTACTTTAAAAGGCTCATAGAGGTTACGCATATCGAAAAGTATAGGCGACTTTAACAATTTTTTTATTTTTATTAAATCAAGATTACGAAATTGGTTCCATTCAGTAAGGATAACCAAAGCATCTGCATCTTTTACTGCTTCATATTCATTTTGACAATAAGTAAGGTTTGGAAAAATTTTTTTAGTGTTCTCCATTGCCATAGGGTCAAAACATTTTATATTTACATCTTTTTCAAGTAAAATCTTTATAACATCGTGAGCAGGGGATTCTCTGATATCATCAGTATTCTGTTTAAATGCCAGTCCTAAAATGGCAATTGTTTTATCTTTTAAAATGCCCAGACCTTCTTCTATCTTGTCAACTACTATCTTTCTTTGCCGTAGATTTGCTTCAATGACGGCATTTAACAATTTAAAATCGTAATTATTGCTATGTGCAGTGGCCATTAAGGCTCTGGTATCTTTAGGGAAGCAAGAACCACCAAAACCGGGACCAGGATGCAGGAATTTTGGGCTGATACGACCATCCATACCCATAGCCCTGGCAATCTCATGAACATCTGCTCCTACTTTGTCACAGAGGTTGGCTATTTCGTTGATGAAAGTGATTTTGGTTGCCAGAAAGGCATTGCAGGCATATTTAATCATCTCCGCTGTCTCTAAAGTGGTAAAGACAAAAGGAGTATTAAGAAGATAGAGGGGACGGTAAATCTCCTGCATAACATTTTTTGCTTTTTCTGATTCATATCCTATGACTATTTTATCAGGATGAGTAAAATCGTAGACAGCGTTGCCTTCCCGGAGGAATTCAGGATTGGAGACAATATCAAAAGGGATGTGGGTAGAAGTGGATGAGATTGCTTCGTCACTTTGTTCCTCGCAATGACGAAGGGAAAATGGGTCCTGGTAAATGCTGGAGGGGGAATGGTCTTCGAATTGACAGGGAATAGAATAATTCTCGGAATGGCTTGATATAGGTGGCTGCTGACAATTATTATTAGAACTGCTATTTTTGCAGTATTTATAAGACGAGGGTTCATCGTCAGAGCCAGATAAGACAAAGGAATCCTTACAAGAGTTATAAGCAGAAAGGTCTCCCGGATTTACCTTGCTGGTATTGTTTAATATTTGATTTTCCTCGATGATTTGTTTGATTTTGCGAGCTGTACCCACTGGAACAGTACATTTATTAACAATGATTTTGTACCCATTTAAATTTCGGGCAATCTCTTTAGCTACCCCTTCTACCTGTCTAAGGTCTGCAGAACCATCATTATTGGAAGGTGTACCTACGGCTATGAAAATCACCTGAGATTGTCTTACTGCATCTCCAAGATTGGTAGTAAAGCTTAAACGTTTTGCTGCAACATTTTTATTGATCAAATTCTCTAAACCTTGTTCATATATAGGAACTTTTCCCGATTTAAGCTGCTTAATTTTTTCCTTATCTTTGTCAACACAAATTACCTGTAAACCAAAATCTGCAAGACAGGTTCCGGTAACCAGACCTACATATCCGGTACCTATAATAGCAATTTGCATATATCCTCCAGAATTGGTTAATTGGTTAATTAGTTAATTGGCTAATTAGTTAATTAGTTAATTGGCTCATTAGTTAATTGGTTAATTGGTTAATTGGTTAATTATTAAATTAGTTAATTAGCAAACCAAAAAATTAGGTAATTAGTGAATTAGGCAATTAGCCAATTAGTTAATTGATCAATTAGTTAATTAGCCAATTGGTTAATTGGTCTCATAATTTTCTAATGCTTCACATATACTATGTTTGTTTGAATTTATATTGCAATGACCTCTTAAATATTTTATTAATCCGTTAACTTGTTTCCCTAAATTATCAAGCTGTTCATAGATATCTGTAAACCTATCTTGAGTAATAAATCCTAAATCTAAGGCGACAAATAAATCACTTTGAACTTCAGCAATGGAACCTCTGGATATTATTAAAAATCTTATAAATTCTTTATTTGAATCACGGGCAAATCCTTCGGCAATATTTGACATTATAGAAACTGAAGCTCTGGTAATCTGCGAGATTAAACCATAGTTTTCTCTTTTTGGAAAATTTTCAACTGTATGGTAGATTTCTTTTACTATCTGCCTTGAATCTTTCCAAACTTTCAATTCTTCAAAAGATTTAATTGTTGCCATAAAGACCTGTTAATTATTTAATTAGTTAATTAGTTAGTTAGCCAATTAGCCAATTAGTCAATTGATCAATTAGTTAATTAGTTAATTAGTTAATTAGTTAATTAGTTAATTAGTTAATTAGTTAGTTTGTTAATTAGGTAACCAGCCAATTAGTTAATTAGTTAATTAGGCAATTAGCCAATTAGTTAATTAGCCAATTAGTTAATTAGTTAGTTTGTTAATTAGGTAACCAGCCAATTAGCTAACCAGCCAATTAGTTAACCAGCCAATTAGTTAATTAGTTAATTAGTAAATTAGTTAATTAGTTAATTAGTTCCTAAAATATTATGCTTATCAAGGTATTTGTATTTAACCAGCCAATTAGCCAATTAGTTAATTAGTTAATTAGTTTGTTAATTAGCCAATTAGTTAATTAGTTAATTAGTTAATTAATTAGTTAATTAGTTAATTAGTTAATTTTAATATGTTAAGAAGGATTGCAGGACTTCTTTGCTAAGTTTATCCTGGACAAATATTACTCCATAGTAACGGTCTAATTCTTCATCACCCATTCCAGTTAAATCCAGGTGGGATACAAAACTGAATTTTTTCTCTTCTAATGGGGCTAACTGGCAGATGTCCTGCTCATCAAAAATATCTTTCACCAGATAAAAGAATTCACTCTCATCACCTTCATAATATATTATTCCATTAAGCATAAGGTTATGTAAAAGTGAGTGGCTCCGATTGACTACATTTCCCTGTATGATTATTTTTCCACTACAGGTTTCCATTATTGCTTTTATTTCCACAGGTGAGTTTAGGGCTAAATGTTTTTCAATAATTTTCTGATAAGCAGAAATATTCTCATCTATATCACCACAATCGCAACATAATCCCTGCACTCTCTCAGATAGGCCGTTAAAAAAGCAATCGGGGGTCCCCTTTTCTCCCCGTCCAACATACCAGTCATAACGTTCATTTGTTTCCGAGATATCATACCCGTCATTCCATATATGGGCTTCCACTAAAATAACTCTTCCTGGCTCATAACTCCAGGCAAGCTCTTCTAAACAAAAGGCGGCTTTGGGGCA
This sequence comes from Candidatus Atribacteria bacterium, assembly GCA_029556475.1. Classification (GTDB taxonomy): domain Bacteria; phylum Atribacterota; class Phoenicimicrobiia; order Phoenicimicrobiales; family Stramentimicrobiaceae; genus Stramentimicrobium. The sequence goes on along the minus strand of JAKQEP010000018.1, from coordinate 5,049 downwards.
GGTTGTGCAATCATTATTGATAAATAATTCAATTAATACATTGGCTGGCACTCCCGAGTTGAGATTGTTTTTATTTAAAGGGGTTGAATTATTATCAGTTTTTTTATCCTGAGCAAAATTAATAAATACAACGAAACTGATGCCCAATAATATAATGGATATTATTAAAACAATTTTGATTTTTTTCATATCAAATATATACCATTATTTGTCATTAGTATCCACCCATTTGCGTTAAGTTTGTAGTTTTCTGTGTTCTGTTTCAAATAATTGCCAGTTGCAATGGATGAGATTGCTTCGCTCTCTTCGGTCGCTCACAATGACGGGAAAGGGGGACGTTCGCAATAACGGGAGGGAGACAATCTCAATAACAACCCTTCTCCGTCATTGCGAACCTATCGCATAGCTTTAGCTATGTGTAGGTGTGGCAATCTCATTCACTATTGACTGAACTCTTTTCTTTATCCTTTATATTTAACTAAAAACCACAAACTATGAGCCAAAACTTTAATAACTAAATACTTGTACAATACAAACGACTATTCTAGCAATCTTTTTCATCTATTCTAAAAAAGTATATCAAAAGAATCGTCCCTATACCAATGATTGTAGTGCCTGCTTAGCCGTAAACTGTCTGTAAAAAGAAATACATTATGGTTCTATCTCTAATTTGATTAACATCGTTTTAGCATATTCAGCTATTTTACTTTCTGGAGCTATTTCTATTATTTTTTTCAGTGCTTTAATCGCTTCCTCTTTTCTGTCCTGGTTTATATAAACACCAGCTAATCCATAATAAGCTTCAGCACTTTTGGGGTTACTTTTAAGAACATCAACAAAGTGATATTCAGCATTTTTGTAATCTCCTATGTTATTATAAATGTTTGCTAGCTGTATTTTTATGGAAAGCATGTTTATTTTGTCGGGCTGATACTTGATTGCTTTTTCAAAATAAGGAATAGCTTTATCATATTCCTGCCTAACCAGATAAAGAGAAGCAATATTATAAGGCAAATAATGGTCATCAATATACTTTTCAGCTTTATGGTAATATTCCAAAGCAGGTTGATAAATATCTTTATTTGCCAAAATACTTGCAATATTAAAATATAGTTCTCCTTGCCAGGGGTTCCATTTTAACCCTTTCTCATAATATTTAATGGCATCTTTATAATTATCTTCAAGAATCATTTGTTGGTCACCATAATACCAACAGATCCTAGCCAAAAAAGGTTTGAATAATAAGAATACCGATACAAACATAAAAACGACCATCAAAAAAGACAGAAATATTTTTTTTAAGATAATTATTTTATTACGATTGTCTTCGTTAGAACTCTTTTTTACAATATCAAATTTTTTTTCTTTTTGACTATTTTTACAGAAAGTACTTTCAGCATAATTATCATTATCATTATAAGCTGACATATTTAACAGTACACTGGTCAATCCTAAAAACACCCAGAACAGTGCAATGGATGCAGCTAACTGCAGGGGGAATCCAAATATAGCATCGACTAAAACCGCTGTTATTCCACCAGTTAATGCTATTACTACAGCTTGCTGATTTTCATTTATCTGTCTAATTTTAATAAAAACATTTCTATAATAAGCAAAAATAATCCAGAGAAAAAGTATTAAACCAATTATCCCTAATTCTGACCAGAGTTGTAAATATTCATTATGAGCCTGTACTGCCTTCCCGTGGGGGTAAATATCACGATTATTTCCTTTAGAAAAAAAATCTGCCTGATACTCTAAAGTATGGTAGGCATAAGTACCAATACCAGACCCCAGCAATGGATAATCCTTTATCATCATCTGAGTAAACTTCCAGGTCGCTATACGTCTTAACGCTGATCTGCCGGAAGTTAAAGATTCCAAAGTTACCCTTTCTCTAAGTTTCCCCAGGATAGTATTGTCTTTATTTAAAGGATGTGGAATATAAATAGTAGAAAGGGCAATAGTAGCTAATAACAGAAGACTAAGTATAATTTTTTTATAGAATGTTTTACTTTGCTCATTTTTGGCACTTTTAAAATATAAAAATAACATCACCGGAATATTAATTGCCATTGCTAAATATGAACCTCTGGTAAAGGTAAAAAAAAGTGTTAAGCCCATAGCGATTAAAGCAATAAACAGGAAGATTTTGTTATATATTTTATTTTTAGATAAAATAAGGCCGATAGTCAGTGATAGGGGTAAAATAAGATATTCGGCAAAATAATTCACATTACCAAATAGTCCCATTACCCTTTCTCTTCCTATATTTCCTTCCCAGAACTTAAAATCAATCCCGGCAAACTGTAGGATACCATAAATCCCCATTCCTAAACCCATAATAATAATTGCACATAATAATCTATCTATAGTTTTCCGTTCTCCTATGGAATTAGTAATAACATAGAAGAGAACAGGCCCTGCTAAAAACAATGGTAGAGCAAGGATACTGTTAAAAATATTAATTGACCAGATAAGTGAAAAACATCCTGTTAGCAGATATAAAAAGATAGGTTTGTTGAGATTGTTTATCTGCCAGCAGATATTTTCTGTGAGAATAATTCTTAGCACCCAGATGGTCAGTCCTAATAATGCTGTTAGCTGTAGTGTTAAATTCTTTATTGGTACAAAGGTAGTTACAATATATGGGTAAAAAATTACGGGAAGAAGGATTATACTCACTAGGATTATCATAAATACTACATCATTCCAAAAAGTAAATCTATTCCCTTTTATTGCTATATTTTCATTTTTACCCATTAAATATGGCTTTTCCTCTCTATTTTGTCATTTTAATTATTATTTTTTTTGTTCTTTAGGTCAAAAATAATGTATTAACGTATGTACATACAAATAAAATATTATTTTTATTTTTTAAAATAATTTTACAGATGTATATCTTTATTTTTTCTATGTATCATATAATATTATATACTGTTCTAGTCAGAATATATCGTTATCGTTACTAAAATGTTTTGGTTTTTTGGTGCGTTTAATTTAATTTTAATGTTAATTTACATTTACAACGGCTTTCGCCCATTTACCATTAACTCCGCCATAATTGACCCAGACTTCAAAACGACCTGTTTTTTTGGGATTAGTTGCTTTAAAAGTAGTTTGTGTAGAATTATAGATTGGTGATACACTGCACACTACTCCACAGCCAATACATTGATAAGAACAGGTCCATTTTAGTTTTGTAACATCAATATTAATCTGTTTATTATCAGAATTATAGGCTTTTACTTCAAATTTTTGAGATTGATTGAATTTAATTTCTACATTACCAGGAATCACTTTAAGGCGATCCAATACAGTATTAAAATCATCGTACTCTTCGTTAGAGTTAGTAGTAGGGGTTAATCCACTACAACCTGAAATCACCATTGATGCTGTTACTATTGTTACTACAAGCAGAATTAATAAATTTTTCCTTTTCATTAACAGATTCTCCTTTTACAGTCTTCAATTATTTCTACATCTATTATTTAACTTTTTAAAATACATGGACATATTTTCAGAGTTCTAATATTTTTGTTTTACCTTATTCTTCATTTTTTTCTCCAGGAAAGAGTGTATGAGATTGCTTCGTTCCCTTCGGTCACTCGCAATGACAGGGAAGGGAGGTACTAGCAATGACAGGGAAGAGTTGTCATTACGAAGCTGCTGCATAGCTTTAGAAAGGGGTAAACATTCAATCCCATTCACATATACCAGCATTATTTATCCTTACATTCTTGTAAAAAACCAAAAACCCCTTCCATTTATCCCCACATAATTTAATTAAATACAAACGGCTATTTTAGTAATCACATCCTCATATAACCAGTGAGATATAGGGTTTCAGAAGAACTGTCCCCTTGACATTAGTCAATGAAAAGGGATTGGTATACTATTTTTTTACCCGAAGTTTCCTGCACAAAGATAACTCCATCATCTTTGGCGGTCCAATTCAGCCCTGGTATTTCTATAGCGAAATCTTTTTCTTCATCTGGAGAAATTGTGCTTATAGATATCTTTTCATCATCAAAAATATCAGTTACCGAATAGCGAAAACCGGTCATCCCTCTATTCCTAAAGACCATACCGTTCACAACCAATCCGGAAAAAGAACTATTGCTGACATTTCTTATTTTTCCTTGAATTATTGTACCGGTACTACTGGTAGTCTTTGTTGCTTCCAATTTAATGGTAGGAGTAGCTGCCAGCTGAGCATCTATCTTATTTTTAATGGTCTGATAGTCTGCAGCCCCTATTAAATGCCCACTCAGTCCATTAAAGGCCATCTGGGGAACTCCACCCGTTAAACCATACCATTTACTATACCTCTGTTCAGTCTCTACTGTGTGATAATCTCCCCAGGGGGCTATTTCTACTAATATCATTCTATCTTTTCCGTATTGCACCGCCATCTGTTCCAAAATTGGTTCAACTCTTTGACATGCAGAACAACCCATTGCAATAAAAGCTTCCACCAATACAGTTGCCTTAACCGGTTCTGGTTCACCTTCACCTTCTCCCTCTCCTTCTGTTCCATTTGGTGGTTTTACCCCATTACATCCAGTTACAGCAAAAATAAACAGTAATCCAATTAAAGAAAGAATATATATTTTTTTCAAAGCTTTCTCCTTGCCTAATTTTTATATATTTTAACAAAAGATTTTTTTTATTACCATATATTATTATCTTTATACTAATATTTTTAACAAAATAATTTTTTCTCTATTTTTGCCGAAGGTTTCCCTTGAGAATTATCATTTGTTCCATATTTACTCAATAGTTTCAAAGAAATAATAAATTCAAAAGAACAATAAACAACAATCCAATAATACCATCATATTTACTTTTATTATTATTTACACAGTTAAAAATGAATCACAAATTTAAAAAAATATCTTTAGATTTTTAAAATCGAGTAGGGGGAAATCTCTTCCCCCTCTCACACCACCGTACGTGCCGTTCGGCATACGGCGGTTCAATTCAAATAATAGTCAAGACAACTAACAAGTCCTCTCATTGTGAAGATTCCTTTTGATATTTTGTGTA
>JAKQEP010000014.1 GCA_029556475.1 Candidatus Atribacteria bacterium | reverse complement strand
TGGTTACCAGCTCAATAATGAAGCCATATACAATTCCTAAAGCCCAGGTCAGGAAAAATATTCCCCATTTACCCATACCTGGAACTTGTTGAGCCATAGCACTTAAGGAAAAAGGCAATCCAACAATCAGTCCCATTAGTAATCCGTGTAAAAGCCAATTAATTTTCCAGGCACTGATACCAATAACAAAACCAATTAAAACGCGGCTCACAAAAATATTGGCAAGCACTTTCTTCGCTAAGGGTTCAGGGTTTACTGCTCCTGCTATTAAACAGGCAATAATCCCTAATATTATCCCCGTTAAAACGGCGATGTAAAACCTTTTAGCAGTCATATTAACCTCCTCTTGATGTGCTACTTATATAATAAAGCAAAAGAAAGAATAAGGCAAATTATTTTTTTTGCGGTAGGAAAATATTGTTAGGGTAAGTTCTTTGCCTTTTAGTTAATATCTAATCTAACTTATGTTTAGAATAAAGTCACTCTTCCGAAACAGTAATTTCAAAGATGAGGTCTTCCTTTTCTTTTTTGGTATCGGCTATTGTATAGGCATTCAAAATCAATTCTGCTGTTTCTTCTGCCTCGTTTTTATTGGCACAATGGACTTCTCCAATTTTATCTCCGCTATATATTTCATCTCCAATTTTGGGATAGAGCAAAGCACCGGCTCCATAATCAAGAATATCGGTTACTTTTTTTCTACCTGCTTTAATATGAACTAAGGCATAGCCAATAGCTTTACAGTCAATTTTATGCACCCAACCGCTATGTTTAGCAATAATTGGATAAATTACAGGTGAAGAAGCAAATAGAGAATAATCCTCCAGCACTTTTGGTTCTCCTCCTTGAGCAATAATTATTTCGCGGAATTTATCCAGTGCTTTTCCGCTGACAACTGCTTCATCAATCATCTTTTTTGCCTGTTCAAAGTTCTTTGCTTTGCCAGTGCTGATGAGCATTTGAGCGGTTAAAACAGTAGTAAGTTCATAAGTATCGGGTAAATAGTTTCCTTTC
>JAKQEP010000004.1 GCA_029556475.1 Candidatus Atribacteria bacterium | reverse complement strand
ACTTCTACCAGCTACACTTTTAATGCGTTCTACTAAAACAGAATCATACCTAAAATATACTTCTATATAGTCTCCGTGATCCTCAAGATAATTTTGCATATAATATCTCCTTTTTATGGATTCATACTCCATATATAGTATGCTTTTTATGGATTATACCATGTCCATCGTGTCCCTCGTCGACCATGGTTGGATTGAAACCATGCAAGGATCCCCGCGGCCTCATCTTTTAGTTTGTGTCCCTCGTCGACCATGGTGGGGTTGAAACCTGTCCCTTTCGGTTCAAGGAATTTTCAGGCTGATGGTCCCTCGTCGACCATGGTGGGGTTGAAACTTTTTTACTCAAAGAGGATATATCCGAATTAAAGAAGTCCCTCGTCGACCATGGTGGGGTTGAAACGATAAGCCTGCAAAGCAGGTTATATCATAATAGGCTCTATAATCAATAGTTTTTTCGGTAAGGTATAAATATACATGAAAGCAGACTAAAACCTCTCATAGAGCCTGCTAATAGCCTTAAAATCGATTATAGGATTATAAATAAATTCATTTTTTACGTTTTATCATTCTTTTGAATGCTTCCCATAATGATAGATTCTTCTCTGGAAGCAGGCTATCTATCTTTTCGTTTATACTTTTTATTTCATTTTTTACTTCATCATCTGGTTTTGGCAGTGCTTTTTTCAAATTGAATAGTTCCGATAACGCTACTTGAAGTAGCTGGTTATATTCCTTTCCCGTTTCTTCCAAAAATTCAATACGTTTGATTAGATTTTCTCTTTCATAAATCAAAGTATTTTTTTCTGTTTCCAGTTCTTTTTTCAACATTCGATTCTCTGCCTTGAGCTCTTCTATCAGCTCTTCTTTCACGGATAAATCTTTTTCCTGTTCCGCAATCAGCGAACCGGTTACAAGTGATTGCTCTGCTTTCACTTTTACAATCTTTAAGGCAGATGATTCTGTTTCCCCATTTTTTAGGAGTGATGCAAAGTATAAAATCAGTTCCATCATACGGTTTTCAATCACTGACGCTTTTCCAGCTTCTGATGCGTGTTTTACCGTGATTATTCCTTCATCTTCTAAAAGCTGAATATATCTTCGTGTTTTAGTGTAGGAAAGGTTTAACCGTTTCCCTGCTTCTCTGATTGATATGCTCATATAATCACTTCCTTTAATCATTCTGATTTTTCGGGTGGAAAGACTATATCATAAAGGAAGAAAGTAAAATCACTCTATAAAAAATTATAATGAGTAAATAAAATTTTACTCTGTAAAACTTTTATCAGAAAAATTTTTCTGATTCTACATGGGTAACCTTAAAACTTTTATATCATTCTACCCGCTGGGTAGTATCAGGAACACGAATATATCAATTATTTTAGTAGACTTTTTTATCATAAATGATAAAAAAACATCTAACCTAAATAAGTATATAGTATCAATAAGGAATAATAAGCCTATGATAGGCTTGTATAAAGGATTTCAGCATTATTCCTTTGATGATAAATAGTAAGGTTAACGTACTATTATTTTACAATTAAAATCATACACAT
>JAKQEP010000143.1 GCA_029556475.1 Candidatus Atribacteria bacterium | reverse complement strand
AATATGGATATTAAATGGTCTATGGTAGCTTTTAGTTTATATGTAAAATCCCAAAAGAAAGACAAGATGGTTCTTATTATCCATCCTTCAGAAGGCTTAATAAAATTAATAAAAGGCAAAGATTTAGCTACTTTTGGTGCTACAGAAAAGACATATCAGAAATATGTTTGTAACGTCAAGAATTATTATACCCCAACCTACCGTTTTATAATATAAATAATCTGACTGTCATGTAAAAATCAGTCAAAATAAAAGTAGATAAAATTTAGAAGATTATTCTGAGTAATAAAAAGATATTGGCAAATTATATTAAATAATATAACATGCCAATTATACAAATAATACATAAATTCTCAATCAGCTTAACAAAGTATTATATAAAAGTCAAGAGAAGAGAATATGAAATTCCCGACTTCAGTGATTATTGCCCAATATGCAGCAGTTCGAATTGCGCAAGGTTTCATGGATACTACTATAGACCGGTAGTAACGAAGGAGGGGATGTACTATAAAGATTTTCCAATAATGCGGTATAAGTGCAGAAATAATGGCAATAAGGGACTAAAGCATGTTACCTTCTCTCTATTACCTCATGAATTAATTCCTTATGTAAAATATTCTGTAGAATTTATCTTTAAAATTTTATTTGATATTTATGTTAATGACCTGTCAGAGAAATCCGCTCTGGATATAATAAGCCAGTTATGTAATGAAGAAGTATTAAGTATAGGTCCAGTATCAGTATACAATTTTAAAAGCCTGATTCTGAACAGCATAGATAAACTTAATATATCAGGATTTTACGACGAGATAAAATATCTTATGAATTCCCCTGATAGAGTAAAGCTCTTTGTATTATATCTGTATGAGATACATCCTGTACGTGCTCCCAGTGATTATGGTTATGATTTTTATAAAGCTCATGGTTTTTATAAAACCAATAGTCCATTTCTCTTTGGAACTCCTTCACAATTCAGGAAATAATTCAGCTGAAGAATATCCTCTATAGGCGGGCTCTTTTTTCTTTTTACAGAAAGCTATAACTCTCCGGTGATTTTCGCATCTGAACAGTATTAATTTATTATTATTTCTTCTTTTCCCGTGTTAAAAATACTTCTTGATATAAAAATTTATTAATTTTTTGACTGAAGAAATAAAAATTTTATAATTTTGTGCACCTTCACACCAGGCTATATATAAGATTTTCTCTGAAAATTTTATAATTTATTTTAACATTATTGGAGGTGAACATATGAGTGAATACTCAAATATTAAAGAAAAAGAAAAAGCCCAGAACATAGCATTATTCAGACATGGAATAATCTCCCTTGTAATGCATGAAGGAGAAGAAAGCCAGAACCAGATCCTGAAAAAAATGGCAGAAAAAGAACATTTCATCCAGGGAGTTGGGCCGAAAAAATTCTCCGTATCAACATTTAAGTCCTGGCTCGCTGCCTACAGAGAAGGAGGCTACAATGGAATAAAACCAAGAATAAGGGTGGACAAAGGTTCATCAAGAAAAATTGACGGCGATTTTACTGAAATAATAAACAAATTATTGCAGGAAATCCCTATAACAACCTATACTCTCCTTTACAGGCAGCTTATAGAGAAAGGGTATATAAGACCCGGTGATTTTACTCTTCAGACGTTAATCAAATTCCTGAAAGACAATAATATATCTCTCTGTCAGAGAGAAGTTGTTCCCAGGAAAAAATTCGAAACAGAAGAGATAAATAAACTCTGGATATGTGATTTCATGCACAGTATAAAACTATGGGATGGAAAAAAGAAAAAATTTACTTATCTCTGTGCCATCATAGATGATCATACAAGGGTTATCACAGGAAGTAACTGGAGTTTTGAAGAAAACCTTATTGTGCTGGAAAAGACATTTAAAGAAGCAATTCTTTCATATGGCAAACCACAGAAATTTTACTGCGACAATGCAAAGGTTTTTACATCTGAAGCAATACATCTTCCTTGTGCTAAACTGGGCATTGCACTTATCCATTCTAAGCCTTATGTTCCCTGTGGTCGTGGGAAAATAGAACGCTTTTTTCGTACCGTTCAATCAGCTTTTATTCCCACTGTTAAGGAACGTAATTTCTCTATTACAGAGCTTAATTCCTCTTTTCAGGAATGGATAAGAACACAATACCATAGAAATATACATCAGGGGCTCGGAGAGCCTCCTATGGACAGACTGTTAAGGGAATTTGACTCTGTTAAGATTGAAAGAATCCCTGAAGAAACACTGGATTTAATTTTTTATAGGACTATTAAAAGAACTGTAAAACTTGATTGTACTGTTTCTATCAATGGCAAACTCTATGAGGCTCCACATAAATACATTGGTCTTCAGGTTGAATTACGCTATCCTTCTTCTTCACCACAGGAAATTTATATTTTTGAACAGGATAAACCGGTATATAAACTTAAACCGCTTAACCTGCAACAGAATGCAAATCAACCTTTTGTAAGTTTTTCATATTCTAATCTTTTTTAGGGAGTGATACATTTGTTTTTTAATTTTTATAATCTCAAATCAATACCTTTCGAAAAATCTATAAAAAAAGATAATTTGTTTCTCTCCGCTTCTTTAAAAGAATTCTTCTCCAGAATGGAGTATTTGAAACAATTTAAAGGCCTCCTATTACTTACTGGAGAAGCAGGAGTAGGAAAGACTACTGCTATCAGAGCTTTCCTGGAAGATTTAAAACAGGAATATTTTAAATTCATTTATATTCCTCTTACTACTGTTTCTACCACAGATTTTTATCATCAGCTTAACAGCTCTCTCGGCGGAGAAAGTAAGAGAAACAAATCTGAACTATTTTCATCTATACAGAAAATTATCATAGAATATGCTACTGTCAGAAAACAGATACCTGTTATCATCTTTGACGAGGTACATTTCCTCAAAAATGACAACCTATTTGAATTGCAGATGTTACTTAACTTCAATGTCGATTCTCTTGACCCGGCTATTGTTATTCTTGCAGGACATTCTCTCATGAGAGAAAGAGTTATAAGGCCTTCACTTAATTCCATCAATCAAAGGTTCAGGCTTAAATATGAGTTCCTTCCTCTTAATAGACAGGAAACTTCTTCTTATATTCAGCACCAACTCAATATGGCTGGAGCTTCTAACATGATTTTTAATGAAAATGCTATTGATGCTATTTTTAATATCTCTAACGGTATTATCAGGGTTATTAATAATATTGCTACTAAAGCACTGATACTGGGAACTTCTAAAAAAGCAGATACGATAACGGAAGAACACATTTTTTCCGTTTCAACTGAATTGTGAGTTAATTTTTTCTTCACAGGGCGAGCAATCGCCCTTTTTTATTTTTAATTCATAAATTTTAACTGGCGGATTTTTTATAATCTGGTCAGTTTTTTATTTAAAAAATGTCCTTTTTTAGTATGGTTTATTCTTAATCTATTTTTATTCTGACCAGATTTTTAGACACTTTATTTATTATTTTACTGGTCAGATTAATTCTTGACGTTACACGATAGGGGCGGTAAATATAACTGTTACAGAAGGAACAGTTACTGTAAATGTGATGGCAGGGACGATAGACCCGACAGCAACACCGACTGTAACGCCTGCTGTGACGAATACTCCGACAGCAACGAACACACCGGCAGGTGGATCAACTGCGACCATTACACCTGGAGGCCCTACGAATACTCCTGCTGCAACAAATACACCGGGAGGGCCGACAAATACTCCGACTGCAACAAATACTCCCAATCCCTGGAGCACCGGTGTAAGAGTCGATGAC
>JAKQEP010000137.1 GCA_029556475.1 Candidatus Atribacteria bacterium | reverse complement strand
GTCTACACAAAATATCAAAAGGAATCTTCACAATGAGAGGACTTGTTAGTTGTCTTGACTATTATTTGAATTGAACCGCCGTATGCCGAACGGCACGTACGGTGGTGTGAGAGGGGGAAGAGATTTCCCCCTACTCGATTAGTCACATCACACCAAAAATAGGTAATAATAAAAAAATAATCTGAAAAAGGCAAATAAATGTTTATTGATGAAGTTATTATTAATGTTAAAGCTGGGAAAGGTGGTAATGGTTGCGTCAGTTTTCGAAGAGAACGATTTGTGCCCAAAGGAGGTCCTGACGGTGGAGATGGTGGGAAGGGTGGAAATATATATATTCAAGCTGACTCCCAAATCAAGACCTTAATTGAATACTACCGGAAACCTCATCGCAAAGCAGAAAATGGAGAAAACGGAAGTAGTCATAAAAAAAATGGTAAGAATGGTAATGATTTGTTCTTAAAAGTTCCGGTCGGAACAATACTTGAAGACGTTGGAGATGGCAACATTATTGCTGATTTATCTCAATCTGAGGAGAGAATATGTATTGCTTGTGGTGGGCTAGGAGGAAAGGGTAACTATCGTTTTAAAAATTCAATCCGTCGTTCACCCAAGTTTGCACAAAGAGGAGAGCCCGGGGAAGAAAAAACTATTAAACTTAATTTGAAATTAGTAGCAGATGCAGCTTTAATAGGCTTTCCCAATGTTGGTAAATCGACACTTTTATCTAAAATGTCTGCTGCTAAACCCAAAATTGCAGATTATCCTTTTACTACTCTTGAACCGCATTTAGGAGTTGTATCTGTTAATGAGGGAAACCAATTCATCCTTTCTGATACCCCGGGACTCATTGAAGGGGCTAGCAGGGGGGCGGGTTTAGGAATTCGTTTTTTAAAACATATTGAAAGAACGAAAGTTATTGTTCATGTTATTGATGGAGTAAGGTTATCTGTAAACAATATAATGACTGACTATCTCGCTATAAGGAATGAATTGAATCATTTTTCCTCTTCATTGCAGGGGAAAAAAGAGTTATTAGTAGTTAATAAATGTGACTTGCCAGAAGTAAAGGAAAAAATTGAAAAGATTGAAAAAGCATTTTTAAAAGAAGGCAAAAATATAATTAGTGTATCTGCAATCACAGGGGAAGGTTTGCCAGAGTTAATTTTTCAGATATTCCAAACCATTAAACTTGCGGAAAGAAATGAGATATCTTCTGTTTTACCCTCAGGGGACAAGATAACTCGCTACCAATATGAACCACCTTTTATCATTAGAAAAGAAGGAAAAAAATTTGTAATAGAGGGAGAAAGAGTGGTTAGATTAGTTCGACAATTCGATTTAGATAATCCTCAAGCTTTAAAATATTTTCAGGAAAAAATAAAATCATCAGGAGTGGAAAAAGCACTTAGGAAGAAAGGGATTCAAGAGGGTGATATTGTAAGAATTGATAATAAAGAATTTTATTTTTTTTTAAGATAAGATATGATATTATGTAAAGCAGAGTGAAAAAATGCTGTTAAAGGTGTTAAATTTATCTGCTATTTAACCTATTATTTTTAATAGGATGAGAATAAGAAATAAGTTCTCAATATTTTAATTAAAATGGTGAAGAAAAAGATGATTTTTATAAAAAAAAGGGGGAGATTATTAAATTTCCATAAAAATATATTGACAAGGATAACAATATTCCGTCTATTACATATAATTTTAATTTTAACTTTATTCTGCACTGTTTACAATTCCTTCTCTATTGCTTCTGATGAACAAAAATTTGCTGTATATTATTTTAGCAATCTAACCGGGAGAGATAATTGGCGATGGCTAGAAAGGGGATTCCCTGATATGTTAAGTCAAACTTTCTTACAATCAGAAAAAATAAAATATATATCATTAGAAGAGATGGAAGAATTAGATGATTTTGAATCTAATAAACCCTTGGAAGAGATGAAAGATTTGAATTTATTCAGATCTTTGAATGATTTATTAAATGTTGATTTGATATTTTCCGGATACTTTTCTTTAGAACAGAAAGGATTCCTGAAATGCAATTTAATTATGTATCAGGCTCATTATGATCAGCTGTTTGAATTTCGTGAAATAACTGTAAAACCAGAAGATCTGCTCTATTTAAAAGAAAATATTGCCCTGACCATTTTAGAGGAAGCCAATGTGTTTATAGATGAGGAGATATCCGCTATTCTTAAAAAAAATATTTCATCCTCACTATTAGCTTTGCAGAATTATTATCAATCCTTAGAATTTAATAAACGTGCTATTGTAGAATATCAAGGAGTAGATTTTCCTAGTAAACCGCTCTGGGCAAAAGCAATCGATTATGGCGAAAAGGCTGTAGCAGAAGACCCATATTTTGCTGAAGCTTATTATCTATTATCCCAGATATATGAAAGGACTCAGTGGACTTATCGGGAAATAGCCAGTCTGGAAAAGTATATAGAATCTGTCAGGAACAATAGTGATATTAAAGTAAGTTATCACAGACTGTCAGATGCTTTATACCGGTTTGCCTATTCTAAATATACTCAGGAAGATATTACCTCCACTATTGTCAATCTGGAAGAATCAATTTTTTATCAACCAGATAATATTAAAGCCAGAGTACTTTTAATGCAGGCTTATTATGACACCGGACAGGTTTCCAAAGCTTTAGAACAAGCTGAACAAATAGAAAAAATAAAGCCGGAAAATAAAGAAATTGAATGGGTTTTTAGACAATACCAGCAAGCTAAAATATACGGTAAGGAGGCTTATGAATTATATGTCACGGGATATAATGCCTATAGCTCCAAGAAATATTTTGATTCCATCAGGTTGTTGACACAGGCAATAAACCTGAGCAAAGATTTTAAAGAAGCCCATTATTTTTTAGGATTAAGTTATTACCATGTGGGAGATATACAGAATTCTATTGAGCATTTTGAAGAGGCTGTTCGATTAGACTCCTTTGATAACAATGCCAGGATTTACCTCAATAAAGCAAGAGAAGAAAAAGAATTTGGTAGGGAAGCAGTTTGGATTTTTAATGAAGGTTATCAGCATTATATTTCTGGCGAGTATGAAAAAGCATTGGTTAAATTCAAAGAATCTGCTCAAAAAAATCCAAATTACGAAAAGACCAGGATTTATTTAATGCGAACTTATTTCCATTTAAATCAGATGAATGAATATCTTGCAGAAAGAGAAAAAATTGGTGGCGGTCAACTCCATGATATTGACTGGGAAAAGGAATATTATCAATTAGCTTACAATTTTTATTCTCTGGGTGATTATGAAATGGCATTGGAAAAATTAAAAGAAGTTCTGGAAGATAGCCCAGATTTTTTAGAGGCAAGATTTCTTATAGCAGAAGCTTTTTATCAATTAGGAAGTTATAAAGAAGCTAATCAGCATTTTCAATATATTGTAAATAATTATGTGGATAGCGAATATTATGAAAATGCTTTGTTGGGAAATGGTTGGTGTGCCTATCTGTTAGGAAATTATTCAGAAGCAGAAAATGCCCTGGAATTATTGATTAAGAATTATCCCAGAAGCCCTCTTTACCAAGAAGGAATATATAAGTTGGGGATGGTGTATTTTAAACAAAAAAAATACTCCCAGACTATTAAACTTTATGAAAGTTTAGTTACAGCAGATCCCTTGCAATTTGATCAATACGAAATTAAATTTTTTTTAGGGCAATCTTATTTCTGGGAAGGAATTTATGATAGAGCTAAATTATATTTTTTAGATATTATTAATGCAAACCCCGATTTTGAATTAATTGATGAAACTATTTATTATTATAGTTTTGTGTTATTCAGAGAAAATAATTATCAAGAAGCAAGAAAATATTTAGAAGAGTTAGCAAAAAAAGAAAATCAGATTGAAGATAAATCACTTTATCTTTTAGCAAGAATTCTTCTGGAACAAAAAGAATATGATAGAGTAATCGATATTAATAGTGTTTTGATTGAAAAAACAAAAGATAGTAATATACTGGAAAAAGCGTTATTTGATTTAGGTTTAGCCTATTCAAAAAAAGGTGCAGAACAAGAAGCAATAAAATATTATGAAAAAGTAATGAATCAGTTTCCTGATAATGAATTAGCCGGCATAATACCTTTAGAGCTGGCTAAAAGCTACTATAATATTGGTCGTTATAAGGATGTATTGATAGTATTAGAAAACTTAGATAGCAAAGAAGCTTTAGAGCTTAAAGTAGATGCGGCAAATAAAATAAACGATGAAGAAGATTTGATTAATATTTATAAGGAATTATCTAACAAATATCCGGATGATCCATTAGTTAGGGATGGTTATTTTGCACTGGCTAAAAAAATATACGAAAAAGGTGAATACCAGGAAGCAGTTAATATTTTTCAGGAAATAGAAAATATGTCTATAACCGAGAAAATGAGACAAGAAATTAATTATTGGATGGGACTTAGTTTCTATCGTTTGGCGGATTATTCTCAGGCGAAAGACCATTTTTATCGTATTGACCGTTCTGGCGGCGATGAAATTGCCATAAGAACCTTATATATGTTGGGAGAAACTTTCTATAAACAGGAAAAATACCTAGATGCAATTCAGCATTATCAAGAATTTTTAAAAGATTACCATTACCATTCTTTAGCCCCCCATGTACAATACAGTATATGCTGGAGTTATTTAAATCTTGGCGAGTATGCCAGGGCTATAGAATCATTTGAGAAACTTATCTCAGTTTATCCTGAGAGTCAGTTTGTGGAAGAAAGTAATTTTTTAATTGGAAAAATATTTTTTTTAGCGAAAAAAAATAGTGAGGCAAAAGATAAATTACAATATTTCTTGCAATCTTTTGCTGCGAGTAGTTTTTATGAAGAAGCCATTTATATCTTAGCTCAAATAAATTTAGAAGAAGAAAAGTGGATTGATAGTATTTTAAATTTTGAGAAATTAATTGATCATTCACCAGAAAGTCAATATTTAGCAGGATCTTTATATGGACTTTGTCTGAGTTACTTTAAAAAAGGAGAATATGAGAAAGCTTTACAGACAGGCGATAGATATCTGAATAAGTTTTCTTCTGGTACCTTTGTCTGTGATATCCTGTATATTACTGCAATTTGTCAAGAAGAATTGGGATATGAGAGTCAGGCTAAGGAAAAATATGAAAAAATATTACAGGAATGTCCAGAGTCAAGCTATGCATATAGTATCAGGAAACTATTGGGTCAATAGGTAACAGGTTGGAATAAAAATTATTTATGCTATTAGAAAAAGTATTGTATTGATGTGATTGAGTATTGATAATTAATGATGTGATATAAAGATAAAGATATTTTATAACATTGGAGGAGGCAACTGATTAATGTTTGAATTATTTTATAAAGGCGGTATTTTAATGTACCCCATATTTTTCTGTTCCTTGCTTGCTATTGCTATTTTTTTTGAAAGAATGTTTTTCCTTAAGAGTATCAAAACATCTACTCGAAAATTTGGCAACCGTATCAGTGATTTGATTAGAAAGGGAAATATTAATTTTGCTATTACTGCCTGTCGTAAGAATTATTCTCCCATATCACAAATAATATTGGCCGCACTTTTAAAGTATGGCAGTTCTCGGGAAGAAATTAAAGAAGCAATAGAAGATTCTGCTAATCAAGAAGTAGCGATTTTAGAGAAAAATTTACCAATACTGGCTACTGTGGGGAATATCGCTCCCTTATTAGGGCTATTGGGTACCGTTTTTGGTATGATAAAAGGATTTCAGGTAATCTCAGCAATTGGAGTGGGAAATCCAGAGGCCCTGGCTGGAGCGATTTCAGAGGCTCTATTGACTACCGCTTTTGGTCTTTCCGTGGCCATTCCTACTATAGTTGCTTATAATTATCTTGTAAACAGGGTGGAAAGACAGATAAAAGAAATGGAAGCAACTAGTGTTGAGATTTTAGAATTATTGTCTGTTAAAAGAGGAATTAATGAGGAGGATATAAAGATAGATGAAATTTTATCACCCCAACAGTAAAACTCTTAAATTTGACCTAACTCCCTTAATAGACGTAGTATTTCAATTGCTAATTTTCTTTATGCTTACTACTACTTTTATAAATGTTGAAAGTGGGGTCAAGGTTGACCTACCCACTGGAGATTTTGCTGCTGTAAGCGAAAAAAGAAATGTAGTGGTTACTATTACGGAGAATAATGTATTGTATCTTAACAACCGTTTGGTTGACCCCAATTATTTAATTGAAAAGTTGAGAGAAGAGACTAAAGATAGTCCAAATCCTTTAGTTGTTTTAGAAGCCGACCAAAATGTTACTCATGGTAAAGTAGTTAGAGTTATGGATCTGATCAAAAAAAGTGGAATTGAAAGGATTGCCATAGCTACTAAACCGAGAGAAGAAGGGTTCTAAAGAGATATAAATTAATAAATTGAAGTGAGTAAGGAAAATAATGGTAGGATACAGAGCAAAAAGAAGAAAACAAGGTTCAAAAAGTTTTTTAGGGCGGTCATTTTTAATTTCAATAATATTAAATATCTTATTCATTCTGGCTTTTAATAACTTAATCTCTTTTGATTTTTTAAATATTCCAGAAATTGAAGAGATGATAATGGTCACTCTGGTAGAATTACCTTCAATTCAAAAACCAACTACTGTTAAACCTGAGATTACCAGAGAGGAACCAATTGCAGAAGTAAGTGTTAGACCGAGAGTAGAACCTGTATTACCTGAACCTGCAAAAACTCAGGAAATTGAGACTCAACCGAAAATAGAAAAGAAGGAAGTTCAAATTGAAAGTGGTCCCAGGGTGGAAGTAAAAATGCCAGAAATTGATATTCCTGCCAAAATAGAAATGGCACCAGTTAAAGAGGAAGTATCAATTAGAAGTGATATGCAAGTAGCGGCTCGAGAATTAAGCCCAAGTATTTCCAGTAGAAGAGAAATTGAAGGGGAAGTATTAGAAAGAGGCGAATTTGAAATTCAAGCAAAGTTAGGCCTGGAAGGAAGAGAACGAGTTGAATCTACCTATGGGACAGTGGTAACTCCTGGTGAATTAAGTAATATGCCCAGGGCGGTAGAAAAAGAATCTCCTTTTGGCAAGAGGCCCCTGGCTATAATGATAGATAATGCCAAAGATTCACGACCTCAAAGTGGATTAGAAAAAGCAAATGTTGTATATGAAGTACTTGCAGAAGGCGGGATCACCCGTTTTTTAGGTATTTTTGCCTCACAGGATGCTGATAAAGTCGGTCCTGTTCGTAGTGCCAGACCCTATTTCATTACTAAAACATTAGAGCATAACGCCATATATGTGCATGCTGGAGAAAGTCCTGATGCAGCAATATTTATTAAAGAAGAAAGAATTGATGATATTAATGAATTGGTTCATTTCCAACCTTTTTGGAGAACATCGGATCGAAAACCTCCGCATAACCTTTATACCTCAACGGAGAGGCTGAGGGAAGAGGCGAAGAGACTGGGGTATATTGAAATGGTTAATAAAGGTGATTACCAATTTGAAACTGATGTAAACGAAGTACTTACCGGGAAAGAAATAAATAAGATAGATATTAAGTATAATGTTAATTATACTGTTAGTTATAAGTATATACCTGAAATTCAAAGATATGTTCGTTCAGTAAATGGGAGTCCCCATATAGATGCTGAAACGGGTAAACAGATACAGGTTAAGAATATCATTATTCAGCATAGTGACAAAAAGATACTTGATACTGAAGGTAGGCTGGCGATAGATTTTATAGGTAAAGGAACCGGGTTAATCATTTTTAATGGTAGGTCCGAAGAGATTACCTGGTCTAAAGAAGCATTAGAAACTAAAACATATTTTTATAATAAAGAGGGTAATAGACTGGCTATACAGCCTGGAAATGTATGGATACAGGTAGTGCACCCTGATACTGAAATAATTTTTTAATCATAATTTTATATATAATGATTTTTATGAATATTAAAATTACTGATAATGAAAAAGATGAACAGGAAAAAGGTTTAATAGAGTATTTTTTAGAGTATATAACTTTAGAGAGGGGATTATCATCCAATACCATTATTTCTTATCGCTATGATTTACAGAAATACTATGAATTCATTGTTAACAAAAAACAACTGTCTTTACAGGATGTAGACCGTGAAACAATATCACAATATTATTATTATTTAGGTCAGATGGATTTAGCTATTAATTCTATTTTTCGGAACTTAGTAGCCATAAAAATGTTTTATCGGTTTTTATTTATTGAGGGTTATACTCAAAATGATTTAACCAGATTTATTGAATTTCCAAAATTGAAAAAGAAATTACCTGAAATATTAAATCTAAAAGAATTAGACAGGCTCTTAGCAGAAAAAAATTTTGTTGGTTTGCTGGGAAAAAGAGATAGAGCAATTATTGAACTTTTTTATGCCACGGGAATGAGAGTAACTGAATTGATAAGTTTAAACAGAAATGATATCAACATGGACCATCAGTTATTAAAATGTATAGGTAAAGGAAATAAGGAAAGATGGGTACCCTTTAGCGATAGAGCTCACGTTGTATTATCGGATTATCTCCAATTTGTCAGACCAAAATTGATAAAAAAAGAAGACTCTAATCGATTTTTTTTAAATAATCATGGACAGCCAATTACCCGTCAGGCAATTTTTTATCTAATAAAGAATTATGCCCACAAATGTGGAATTAAAAAGAAGGTAACACCGCATACTTTAAGACATACTCTTGCTACTCATTTAATTGAAAACGGCGCAGATTTAAGGTCAGTGCAAGAGATGTTGGGACACTCAGATATTTCTACCACTCAAATATATACCCATGTCAGCAGAAAATGGATAAAGGAAGAATACTTTAAAGCCTTTCCAAGAGTATAACAATAGTAACGTGTTAATAACAATTTAAGTACAATATTAATAGGAGGGGGATCAATGAGAGAAATTATAAAAAATATTAAAGAAAGTATCAAATCCATAAGAGAATATACCCTTATTGAACCCAATATTGCCATTATACTTGGGACTGGATTGGGAAGGTTGGCAGAGGGCATTGATGAAAGTGTGGTGATTCCATACGAAAAGATTAAAAATTTTCCTATTTCTACAGTTTATGGACATAGTGGCAACCTGGTAATGGGTAAATTGGAAGGCAAATGGATAGTTGCTATGCAAGGAAGATTTCACTATTATGAAGGATATACAATGCAGGAGATTACCTTCCCAGTCAGAGTAATGAAAGAGTTGGGAACAAATGTAATCATTATATCCAATGCTGCTGGAGGTATGAATCGTTCTTTCCATAGGGGAGATTTAATGCTTATTTACGACCATATTAATCTTATGGGAGATAATCCCCTGATTGGACCAAATGATGAAAAAATAGGACCTCGTTTTCCTGATATGTCCGAGGCATATGATAAGAAGTTAATTTCTTTAACAGAAAAAATCGCACTTGAAGAAGGTATTAAATTACACAAAGGTATTTATGTCGGGTTAACAGGACCAATGCTGGAGACGCCGGCTGAATATAGAATGCTCATTAAAATAGGAGCAGATGCCGTAGGAATGTCTACGATTCCTGAAGTAATTGTGGCCAATCATATGGGAATGCGAGTGCTGGGCATTTCCTGCATAACTGATTTAGCAATTGATGGTGTGGTAGAAAAAGTCCATTTTCAAGAAATATTAAATGCTGCAGCTCAATCTGAACCATTAATGGCACATATTGTAAAAAAGGTAATAAAAAATATTGTTGTATAATTTAATTAAAATTGCTTTTTTATCTGCACTGCCGGTAACAGAATTAAGAGGAGCGATACCTGTTGGTTTAAACTGCTACCATTTACCGGTATTACCAACTTATTTCTTTGCAGTAATAGGAAATATTATTCCGGCGCTTTTTTTATTAAAATGTTTTCAACCCTTTTCTGAATATTTAAGAAGATGGCGTTTATTTGAGCTGTTTTTTTCCTGGTTATTCAGGAGAACTGGTAAATACGAAGAGAAGTATGAAAAATATGGAGCTTTGTTTCTGTTTTTTTTTGTTGTTATTCCCCTTCCTGGAACAGGAGTCTGGGCTGGTTCAGCTGCAGCATTCTTATTTGGTATTCGTTTTTGGTATGCTTTTCCAATGATGGTTGCTGGAGTTGCCTGCGCCGGGATAATTGTTACTTTGACTAATTTGGGTATCGTTAGTCTTTTTATTTAATAAAAATATTGTTTTTGAACACAATACAAAAATATGGGATTATAACTGATATGATTACAAAAAGTATTGAATGGAAGGATAATAAGGTTCTAATAATTGATCAGAGAAAATTACCACATAAATATGAAATATTGTCCTGTTCCACACCTCAAGAAGTAATAAAGGCGATCAAAAGTATGGCCGTAAGAGGTGCTCCTGTCATCGGTGTAGCTGCTGCATATGGTATGGCTCTTGCCGCTAATAATATCAAAACAAAGAACAAATCTGACTTTATCAATAAGTTAAGAAAAGTTAAAATAGAATTGTCTAATTCCAGACCTACTGCTGTCAATTTGTTTTGGGCTTTAGAAGAAATATGGAATATAGTTGCTTATTCAAATGATTCTTCAATAGACACCTTAAGAGAAAAAATATTGCTTAAAGCAGAAAATTTAGCAGAACAGGATATAAAGACTAATCACCTTATTGGAAAAAATGGATTAAAACTTTTTCATGATGGAGACAGCATTTTAACCCATTGCAATGCAGGTTCACTAGCTACAGTTTTTTATGGAACTGCTTTGGGTGTTATTCGAGCAGTTTTTAAAAAAAGAAAAAATATTGAGGTCTATATAAATGAAACGCGTCCGGTTTTACAGGGAGCTAGATTAACTGCTTGGGAACTTAAGTCCGATGGTATTCCTGCTACTCTTATATGTGATTCAGTGGCAGGATTCTTGATGTATCAGAAAAGAATTAATAAAGTTATTGTGGGAGCCGATAGAATAGCAGCCAATGGCGATATAGCAAATAAGATTGGGACTTATAGTATTTCAGTCTTAGCAAAAACTCATAAGATTCCTTTTTATGTAGCTGTTCCAACCTCAACTATTGATTTTAATATTAAAAGCGGTAAAGATATCCCTATTGAAGAAAGAGACTCCCTCGAAGTCACTCATATTATGGGTAAGAAAATTGCACCAGACAATATTCAGGTATATAATCCAGCTTTTGATATAACTCCCAATGAAAATATAACAGCTATAATTACTGAATATGGTATATTGGAACCTCCTTATGATAAAACACTAACTACTATTTTAACTAAAATATATAATTAAAGGATTGGTGAAAAAAATTGCAAAATCCAGATAGGTTTTTTATTACCGGCGGTGTGCCATTACAGGGTACAGTGATAATTGATGGTGCAAAAAATTCTGCTCTTTCCATTATGGCTGCATGTCTTCTAACTAACGAAAAAAGTATTTTAAAGAATGTACCACAGTTGAAAGATGTCTACAGTATGATTGAAGTTATTAAGACATTAGGAGTAAAAGTGGTGTGGAAAGATAGTAATACTCTTAGTATAGACCCTGATGATTTTAATAATTATGAGGCACCATATGAGTTGGTTAAAACTATGAGAGCTTCTTTTCTGGTAATGGGACCTTTGTTGGCCAGGCTTAAAAAAGCTAAAATATCTCTTCCCGGCGGATGTGCCATTGGTGCCAGACCAGTGGATTTTCATTTAAAGGGATTTCGGGCACTTGGTGCAGAAATCATTACTGAAAAGGGATATATTCAAGCAGAGGTTAAAAAATTAATTGGTAATGATATTTACTTTGATTTTCCTAGTCTGGGAGCAACCGAGAACATTATGATGGCAGCTGCCTTAGCAGAAGGAATTACTATGATTGAAAATGCGGCAAAAGACCCTGAAGTAGTTGAACTGGGTACTTTTTTGAATAAAATGGGAGCAAAAATAAGTGGTCTGGGAACCGATATTATTACTATTAAAGGAGTAAAAGAATTAAATGGAGTTAATTACCTCATTATACCAGATAGGATTGAAGCAGGGACTTTTATGGTTGCAGCTGCAATCACTGGAGGAACTGTCGAAATTAAACATATCAATCCATATTATTTAAAATCCTGTATTGTAAAATTAGAAGAAGCCGGTATAAAAGTAGATATTGAAGATGATGATAGTGCAATAATTTCAAATTCTGGAAATATAAAATCAGTTGACATAAAAACAATGCCTTTTCCCGGGTTTCCGACTGATTTACAAGCGCAATTTATGGCTTTAATGACTATTGCCAATGGCACCAGTATTATTACTGAAAATGTCTTTGAAAATCGTTTTGCCCATGCTGGTGACTTGAGAAGAATGGGAGCAGATATTAAAGTTGAAGGCAGGAACTGTATTATTAAAGGTGTTAAAAAACTGAGTGCGGCTCCGGTTATGGCTTCTGATTTGAGAGGTGGTGCCGCTTTAGTTTTAGCAGGTTTAGCAGCAGAGGGAACTACAGAAATTAGCAGAATATATCATATTGACAGAGGTTATGTTAAGATTGAAGATAAATTAAAAAATTTGGGGGCTAAGATAAAAAGAGAATAGGGTGATTAAAGTAGAACAAAAAATATTTTATTTATGGTAAAATAATAAATAGTTTGATTCATATTTCTTCTATAGTAACAACTGAGTAGCAATTGAGATTATGGGGAGGTAGTATCACGTATGCTGGGAATGGAAAAAAGTTTAGGAATTGATTTAGGTACAGTCAGTATATTAATCTATCAAAAAGGTAAAGGGATAGTGTTGCAAGAACCTTCTGTCGTATCTATATATAAAGATACTGGAAAAGTATTTGCTGTTGGCAAAGAAGCAAAAGAGATGCTTGGAAAAACACCCGGTAATATTATTGCCTTAGAACCTTTAAAAGCTGGGGTTATAGCCGATTATGATGTTACTGAAAAAATGCTAACTTATTTTATAAAAAAGGTATCTTCTAATTCACGTTTATTTCGTCCACAAGTGGTCATATGTGTCCCGGCAGGGGGTACGGAAGTAGAAAAAAGAGCAGCCCTCGAAGCAGCCATACAGGCTGGAGCTAAAAAAGCATTTCTGGTAGAAGAGTCTATAGCAGCGGCTATCGGTGCTGGTTTAGACATAACCGAACCCTATGGAAATATGGTAGTTGATGTAGGCGGAGGCACGACAGATATTGCAGTTATCTCTTTAGGAGGAATTGTGGAAAGCGAATCATTAAGAATTGCCAGTAACAATTTTGATGAAGAAATAATCAAATACATTAAGAATAAATATAATTTAATGATTGGAGAAAAATCCGCTGAAAATTTAAAAATAGAAATCGGTACCGCGATAGAGCCGGAAAATGAAATGTTTGCTGAAATAAGAGGGAGGGATCTTATTTCGGGATTACCGAAAACCATAGAAGTGGGCTCTTCTGAGGTGCTGGAGGCGATCACAAAGAGTCTACAGGAAATTTTAGATGCCATCAGGATGGTTTTAGAAAGAACGCCACCCGAATTAGCTGCAGATATAGCTGATAAAGGAATGGTTCTGACCGGTGGAGGTTCTTTGTTGAGAAATTTTGATGTTTTATTAACTAAAGTAAATAAAATCCCTGCTTATGTTGCTGAAAATCCAATTTCCTGTGTTGCTTTAGGTGCTGGTAAGGTATTGGATCAAATTCATTTACTAAAACAGGGGTTGATCACCAGTAGCCACCGATAGACAGCTTACTTTAAAAATTAAAAAGAATATTATTATGTTATTGTTTAAGATGAGCCAATTATATAAAAAGTTCTTTATTCTAATTTTTTATATTTTAATAATATTATTATTTTATTTTTTTTATAATCCTGGAAACGCAATTGCTGGAAACCAGGGAGAGTTCATTCTAATTAATGATCTACATCCAGGAATGAAGGGGATTGGAAAAACAGTTTTTTCCGGCACAAGAATTGAAGAATTCGGGGTTGAGGTTATAGATATCGTTCATGGTTCAGGAATTGCCAATCCTTTTATATTAGTAAGATTAAGCGGAGACAGAATTGAGAAAAATGGTGGGATTTCCGCTGGAATGAGTGGAAGTCCGGTATACTTTGATGGAAAATTAGCTGGAGCAATATCGCATGCCTGGGAAATGAGTGAACATAATTTATGCCTTATAACACCCATTGATTTAATGGTTAATCTTTTTAATTATGCCGGGAAAGAAAATGAGAGAGCAAATTTCAGTAGCTCATTTAATGATGATATTGATATTGTGTCCCTATTCATAGATGAAAGTCTTCATAGAAAATTATCAAATTTAGAATATTTATCAGACAAAGCAGACTATTGCTTTTCAAATAATGAAAAGGTAATTTTTAATTTTCAACTCCTACAATCTCCCCTATTGATTAGTACATCTAGCAGACGAGCTGGCCATTATGTTGAAGAGATTCTAAGCAAGCATGGCATTACCTTAGTTGAAAATATTTTTGAATATGAAAACATTAAACCCGAATTAGAAATTAATACAGATGCTAAAAATATTCTACCTGGTTCAGCTATTGGAGTACAGCTATCTACCGGAGATATTAGCATTATAGGGATAGGAACTGCCACTTATTGTCAAGATAAGTATGTATTAGCATTGGGGCATCCTTTTATGCATCGAGGTGACGTTTCATACCTTTTCACTTCAGTATATATATATCACAGCTTTCCCAGTATCGTTATGCCTTTTAAAATAGGGTCACCTTATCTTTTATTGGGAGAGGTCATTCAAGATAGAAATGCAGGAATATTAGCCAGATTAAACAAATTTCCCAGTATAGTTTCCTGCAAAATAAGAGTTAATGATTTAGACCGAAATATTGATATAGGTTCTGGAGTAAAAATAGTGTCGGAAAAAGATATTGTGCAAAGCGTTGTACCTGCACTTTTGATACAATCTGTTGATAATGCAATAAATAGAATAGGGCAAGGAACAGGGGCAATTAGATACAGTTTTAGAAATGCAGGTACCGGAGAAATTATAAATTATAATAATATATTTTTTAGTGAAAATGATGTTGCATTAGAAATCACTCAAGATTTAAATACTTTATTCGATTTATTATATTACAATTTTTACGAAAAGATAGATTTAAATGAAATTGTGATAGAAGTTGCTATAAAAAAGCAAAATAATAGAGCTTACATTAAAGAAGTTAAGTTGGATAATGAAGATTATTCTCCAGGAGATGAGATTGAAGCGCAAATCATAATTTTGCCTTTCAGACAGGCTGCAGAACAGAAAGAGATTTCAATTAAACTACCTGATGATATTAATCCGGGTAACGCAGTGTTATTGGTCAAAGGAGGTTCATCAAAAGAAGAAATTAATGAACAATCTATTCCCCGAAACGATCAGTACTACTTACTAAATGGTTGGTCTGAAATTGAAAAATACCTAATTTATCAGGAAAAAAATAATCAAATAATTGCAGAAATTATTTTGCTTAATGATAATGAAGAATTTGATGATTCAGTTAAAAGCGAATCGGATAAAAACAAAAATAACTTAAAAACTATTATAGATACGGATTTTGTGATGGATGGATATCAGGAGGTATTCTTTAATATTAAAAAAAATCCTATAGATGAGTTGGAGTAAAGAAATTTGAAAAAATATTTTGCTATCATTGCAGCAGCTGGAAATGGGGCAAGATTTTGCAATTCTAATAATAAGATGTTAGTACCACTTTTGGGGAGACCGCTTCTCACTTATACTTTAGATAAATTTGAAGAATCAGAAAAAATTGATGAGATTATTCTGGTAGTCAGGCCTCAGGATCATAAAAAAATAGAACAGGAAATGATTAATAAATATTATTATAGCAAAGTAAAGTTCATTATTGGGGGAGGTTCTACCAGACAGGAATCTGTCTATAATGGGTTAATGGCTATTAAGGAAGATGAGGGCATAGTTTTAATTCATGATGGTGCCAGGCCTTTATTAAAGGAAGAGATGATTGTTGAGCTCATAGGTATGATTGGTAATTTTGTTGGAGTAATTCCGGCTGTTCCCATAGTTGAGACTGTTAAGAAGGTAATTCTATCAAATATGATGGTAGAAAGAACAGTTGACCGAAACAAGTTTTGGACTGTTCAGACTCCCCAGGCTTTTCAATTAAAGCAAATTAGAGATTGTTACAAAAAGGCGATGAAAGATAATATTCTTTTTACTGATGATTCATCACTTTTTGAATATTATGGTGGTAAAATTGCCATTGTTCGTGGTTCTGAAGAGAATATTAAGATTACTACAAAGGTTGACCTGCTATTAGCAGAAGCTTTAATAAAAAAATGTCATTTTTAATTTTAAATGTCAAAAAATGCTATAAAATTAAAAAGTTATGCCAAAATAAATTTATATTTAAATATTGGAAAGAAGTTTACTGATGGTTACCATAGTATTGAAAGTATTATGCAAACTATAAATCTATTTGATGAAATCTACCTTGAAGAGACAGATAACTTTGGGATTCATATTACCAGCAATAACCTGGAAATACCAGTTGATAAAAATAGTATTATTCATAGAGCAGCTAAAATATTAATGGAAAATATTGATAAAGGTATTAATATTTTCATCGATAAAAAGATACCTATTGCTTCTGGTTTGGGTGGAGGTTCATCAAATATTGCCACCATTCTGATAGGCATTAGTAAACTTTTTGGTTTAAAGTTGAACAAACATCAACTTATCAATATTGGTAGTCATTTTGGTATGGATATTCCTTTTTTTATGGTTAGAGGTACTGTCTTTGCTAGGGGAAGAGGTGAAATAGTTTTACCTCTCAAGCCTATTTCTCCTTCAGTTCCTATGATACTTATTAATCCAGGAATTAAAGTTTCTACCAAATGGGCCTATCATCTTTTTGATAAATTGGTTAAAAATAATATTAAAGAGGATATTGATATTAACTATTTTTTAGAGAAGAATATGGCAATTAAACTAACTGAATTATCGCAAATTATCTACAATAGTTTTGATTCTGTCCTCTCTGAACATTTTTCAATTATTGAACAGATTAAAAATAAATTAAAAAAACTTGGCTCTATTGCTGTAACGGTTACCGGTAGTGGTTCAACCGTATATGGTATTTTCAATAGAGAGGAGAAGATTAATCAAGCTTATAATAAGATTAAAGACGAATATCATTTTGTTTATAAAACTCGAACAATACAGGCGAAAAATATTTTTTTATAAGAATGCTTGTCTGTCTTGTCTGCAATGATTTATTATCTTTTCAATAGTATAGAAAAGAGAAGATTATGAGAATAGGATTTGGTTACGATATACACCCTTTAAAAAAAGGAAGACCTTTATTCCTGGGAGGAGTAAAAGTGAATTCTGACAGAGGATTAGAGGGACATTCCGATGCTGATGTAGTTATTCATTCCATTATGGATGCTCTATTAGGAGCTTCCGGACAAGGAGACATAGGAGTACATTTTCCAAATGATGAAATCAGTTGGAAAGGAATATCAAGTATGGTTTTACTAAATCGTACCTGTATCTTGTTAGAGAAAAAAAAGTATAAAATAAAAAACCTGGATATCACAATTGTTGTGGAAAAACCAAAATTGTTAACTTATTATCCTGATATGATTATGAATATCGCCAGTGCTTTAAAAATAAGTGAAGATTGCATTAATATAAAGGCTACTACCAATGAAGGTATCGGCTTTATCGGAAAGGGAGAAGGTATTGCTTCATTTTGTGTCACTCTATTAGAAGAGAGTTGAAATTGTTCAATAAATTGCAAGAATAAGGAGTATTAAAGATGAGTAATGATGAATATAAAAATTCTGAGAATGATACTAATAAAGAACAGGATAATAACCTAAAGTTCTATCCCAATATGCTCCCATTTGCCACTTTAATTATCTGGTTTATTGGAATTTTGAATGGTAAAGCCTGGGAATATCTGGGTTTAATGATGAATCCTGAAACAAAAGAAGTAAAGCAAGATTTGAAAAAAGCTAAAATTTCAATTGACACTATAGAGTTTCTGTTAAATCAGATAAAAGATGAGCTCGAAAAAGAAGACAAAAGGCAAATCACAGATATGTTAGCAAATTTACAAATGAATTATGTTGAAAAATATGAAGAGAGTAAAAAAAATGCCCAATCTGATAAAATGAATGAAACAAAATAGGTTTAAAAATAGTTTTATTAAGAATAAATTCTTTGGGAGAAAAAAACAATGATTGGAAATAATATATCTATTAAGAAATATAAAATGATAAACAAAATAATTGAAATAGGAATTATATCTTTTCTTTTATTGTTTGTGTTTTTAGAGCATGGTTTTTCTCAGGATGCCCAAACTTATTATCAGAACGGGTATCAGTATTTTTCGCAAGAGAATTATCAGAAAGCTGAAGAATATTATAAAAAAGCTATTGAATTAGATTCAAACTTTGAAAATGCGCATTATTGGTTAGGAAAAGTATATAGGCAAACTGGTCAACCTGATAAAGCTATTACTGAATGGATAGAAGTATTGAGGATTAATCCTAGAAATTCTTATGCTTTTCGATATTTAAATGATAGTTTTCGTGATACTTCAAGAGTAACCAGCGGAGTTAGCGGTGATTATTTTTTAGAAGGATTGAGAATATTAGAAGTTAACGAAGATGCATTTTTAAATGAGAGCAGGATAAATAGTTACACCCTCTTATCGGTGATTCCATATTTTAGGAGAGTTGATGAAACAGAGAACAAAGCAATTAGTGCCAATTATTGGATGGCTCAGATTTATCAAGCATTATCAAAAAAAATAAGCTGGCAATATACCTCATTGGCAATTAGTAGTTTTGAAAAGGTTATTGCCCTTGAAGAAAAAAATAATCCTTTTTCATTCTTAAAATCTTCAGAATATTGGTATGCATATCAGGAATTGTTGCGAATATTTCAATCTCTGGGTTTAAATGAGAGGAAAGAAGACTTATTAAACCAACTCGAGAGGGAGAAAGCAATGCCCTATGAGTATGTGCTTCATAACGCGGGATATGATGATTTTGGCTACCCGGATTCCATTGAAATTATAAAAACAACTTCTGAGGAATCAATTGAACTCTGGATATATAAAAAAGAAGATAAAACTTTTAGGGTTGTCAATAAAGAAATAGTTGGCGAGGAAAGAACATATTATTAATTATATAAAGTATCGAATATAACTTATTTTAAAATAAATAAGGAACATTAAGATGAATAAAATTCCAAAAGAATTAAGTAAAGATTCTAACCATAAGAATAGTGATAGATTTGGAATTATGGGCGGTGTTTTTGACCCTATTCATATAGGACATTTATTTACTGCTGAAGAAGCAAGAATTAGATTAAAGTTAAGCAAAGTGATTTTTGTCCCATGTCTTCAACCTTCACATAAAAGAAATGATTTTGTCACTGATATTAAACATCGCCTTGAAATGACCTATCGGGCTATCGAGGATAATCCATTTTTTGAGGTATCTGAGATTGAAGTAAATCGACCTGGCCCTTCTTATACCATAGATACTATTAAAGAGTTTCGTAAAATTTATGGGTGGCGAACAGATATTTTTTTTATAACGGGAGCAGATGCTTTTTTAGAAATTGATTCATGGTACAAAAAAGATGAATTGTTAAAACTATGTCAGTTTGTAGCTGCTACCAGGCCTGGATATGATTTGGATAAACTGCATGACAATTTTAAAAATGTTTTAAATATAATGGAAATACCGGCATTGGCTATTTCTTCAACCGATATAAGATTTCGGGTTAAAAACAATTTAAGTATAAAGTATATTGTTTTAGATGTTGTTAAAGACTATATCTATGAAAATAGGTTATATTTATAAAATAATTAAATAGGCGTTCCAGAGAGTAAAGAGTTTAATTTAAATTTATAATGATGAATTTAGAGCAGATTGATAATAAGTTAAAAAAAATAATGAAGAAAACAAGATACCGACATGCTTATAGGGTTAGTCAGTTAGCTAAAGAAATTGCTGAATTTTATCATCTACCAGTTCAAAGAATCATAATTGCAGCACTAATCCATGATTGTGCCAAAGACTATACCATTGATGATTTATACCATTTTATTAAAAAATATAATATTAAACTCAGTGTAATAGAACAAAAAATACCAAAAATATGGCATTCGTATGTTGGCGCTGAAATGGCAAAAGATATTTTTCAAATTGATGATTTAGAGATTTTAGATGCAATCAGATATCATAGCACTGCTTCTTGTAAGTTGAGCTTAATTGGGAAAGTGGTATACATAGCTGACAAAATTGAGCCTAATCGAAATTTAACTAAAATAAAAAAATTACAGAAAATGATCTGGGAAGACATTGATCTGACTATGTTGGGACTACTTAATCAGGAACTGAAATATTTAATTTCAAAAGATTTAATTATCCATCCCCATACCCTAAAAGCTAGAAATAAAATTATAATGAATAGAAAGGTGTTCTTAGAGTGGCCAGAGCAGCCAGACATATTGAGGTAAAGAAAAAAAGTAGAAAAAGAACAATTCAAGTTTTATCTTTCCTTTTTTTGTTAATTATATGTTTTGTTTTCTTGTACTTTTTTAATATATTTCCTTTTCATTCTGATATTTTAGCTCACGATAGATTAAATATACTTGCAGTGGGAACTGATAGTGTTGAAGCTATAGGGAGAGCTGATACTATTTTAATCCTTAGTGTAGACCCTAAAACTAAAGATTCTATATTGTTTTCTATTCCAAGAGATATCAGGGTAAAGATACCAGGCAGAGGAATGGACAAAATAAACCACGCTTTTGCTTATGGTGGAATAGATTTGCTGGAGAAGACTGTTCAAGATTTTATAGGTATTACCATACATTATTATGGAGTGGTTGATTTTGAAAGTTTTAGATATATTATTGATGGCTTGGATGGAGTAAATATTTATGTAGAAAAAGACATGCATTATATTGACCGGGCGGGTTCTTTAAAGATTAATCTAGAAAAAGGACAACAAATTTTAAATGGAGAAAAAGCCCTGGAATATGTAAGATTTCGATCTGATGCAATGGGAGATTTGGGTAGAATTCAAAGACAGCAGAAGTTAATCAGTGCAGTAATAGATAAGGTATTAAATTTTGAAAATATGGCTAAAATTCCATCTATTATCAATAGTTTAACAGAATATATCAAAACAAATATAAATCCAAATGAAATAATTGCTTTGGTAAAATTAATGAAAGATGTCGATAGATCAAAAATATGGGTGGAAACAATTCAAGGAGACCCTCAATATATTAATGGGATAAGCTATTTAGTAGTTGATGAACAGGATATAAAAAAACATGTTCAAAATTTAATAGAAAATAAGTACAGAGGAT
This sequence comes from Candidatus Atribacteria bacterium, assembly GCA_029556475.1. Taxonomy (GTDB): domain Bacteria; phylum Atribacterota; class Phoenicimicrobiia; order Phoenicimicrobiales; family Stramentimicrobiaceae; genus Stramentimicrobium. The sequence continues at coordinate 14,370 of JAKQEP010000137.1, read as the reverse complement.
TGAATATTGAAGTGTTAAATGGCAATCGCGCCCCCGGAATAGCCCACAAGGTTGCCCATAAAATGAAAGATTTGGGTTTTAATGTTGTTAATATTGATAATGCCGACCACTTCGATTATCAAAAAACGGTTCTTATTATTTATTCAAAAGAAGAAAGACTGGAAGAATATTTAACAAAAATTTTAAATGATATAGATATAATACATAAATCACAACTAAATAACGGGATAGATATGACTGTTATAGTCGGTAAAAATATGGTATACTAAGTTAGTTTATATCTGTTATTTAAAGTCTTCTTAATTGTTTATTTAAAAAGTATGTTGAGAAAAGGGGTATGTTTGATAAAAAGTAGCAGAAATAATGCGATATTGTTTGCTAAGATATTAGAAGAAAAAAAGGCCAAGGATACCATTATTCTGGATATAAAAAAAATATCAATTATCTCAGATTATTTTATTATTTCTACTGCTCAATCTACTACGCACTGTAAAGCACTTATCAATACTATTATCAAGATAGCAAAGGAGTACAACATTAAAAAAAACTTGAATTATGAAGGGAATGAGTATACCGGATGGGTTTTAATTGATTGTGGAGATATTATAATTCACTTATTTTCCGAAGAAAAACGCAATTATTATCACTTAGAGCAACTCTGGCAAGAAGCAAAAAAAATAACATCTTGGAAATAGTACTATAATCATTTTTAAATAAGTTTTTTGGATTTCTATAATAAAAATTATGGAATAAGGAGGTTCACTGTTTATGAATATTATGAAGAAAAATTCAGGACAATGGTTAATTGGATTGGTCATTCTGGCAGTTGGAGTCATTTTTTTGATAGAAAATATTACCGGAAATGAAGTATGGGAAAAAGTATGGCATTTTTGGCCTATCATATTTATTCTCTGGGGTTTGACAGAATTGTTTCAGAAAAGATCAATTTTTTTTGCGATTATACTACTGGCAATTGGAATTGTTTTTTTATTAAAAAATTTAGAGTTATACCAATGGTCTGATTCAATTTGGAAATTTTGGCCTGTAATCATTATAGCATTGGGTTTTGATCATTTGATAAATAAGTCTGAACCCTATGCTGCCAGTAAGGGTCCGGCTTTGAAGAGCGGGAAAAAAATAATAACCCAGGACGATGAAATTATTTAATTTTCTGAAACTTGTGAGGCTTTATGATTGGTACCATTATGAATTGTGTAGCTATTATTTTTGGATGTGTCCTTGGGTTAATTTTAAAAGGCCGTTTCCCAAATAGTATTAGTAACATTCTTACTCAAGGGATAGGGCTAATTTCTCTAATCTTAGGTATTCAGATGGCCATTAAGGCCAATGATATTTTAATGATTATTCTGTCACTGGTAATAGGGGGTATTATTGGAGCAACTATAGATATAGAAAGGAGATTGGATAATATAGGAGAGAAAATCAAATCCCTTTTCAAACATGTTAAGGGAAAAGAAAAATTTACTGAAGGTTTTATCACCGCTAGTCTGCTTTATTGTGTAGGTTCAATGGCTGTGATGGGAGCGATTGAAGAAGGTATCAGCGGAAACCCCCATATACTGATAGCTAAATCTGCTTTAGATGGTATATCTTCAATAATATTTACTGCCTCTTTAGGCATAGGTGTCCTTTTTTCTACAATTCCTGTTTTTTTATACCAGGGAGCTATCACTAAAATTGCATATTTAATAAAGAACTGGATAACAACCGATATTATTAATGAAATGACTGCAGTGGGTGGTATACTTATTATTGGATTATCCCTGAATATATTAGAGATTAAAAAAATAAAAATAGCAAATTTATTACCTTCTCTTATAATTATTATAATACTAATTGCTCTAAAAAAATAAACATTGATAATAATAACATAAAAAGATTCATTCCAGATTATCTATAATTTAACCAACTAATCATTTTGTAAATGAAATGTGGAGAGTAAATATGATAGAGAAAGGCAAACCTTTATCCTTATTAGGAGATTTAAAGAAAGATGAAATAGAAGAAAAGAGAGTGTTGGTACGAGTTGATTTTAATGTACCATTGAGTGAGGATTTACAGGTTAATGATGATACCAGAGTCAGAGCTGCTTTAGATACGATAGAATACTTATTATCACATAATTGCATAGTAATATTAATGAGTCACCTGGGTAGGCCTAAAGGAAAGATTGTAGAAAAATTGAGGATGGATCCAGTGGCTCTTTGTTTAGAAAAGATTATTCACAGGAAAGTAATTAAATTAGATGATTGCATTGGGGAATATGTTACAAAAATGGTTGCTAAGCTCGTCCCAGGAGATATTGTTTTATTGGAAAATTTACGCTTCCATAAAGAAGAAGAAAATAATGATCCTGTTTTTTCCCAACAATTGGCTTCTTTGGCAGATATCTATGTCGATGATGCTTTCGGCGCAGCACACAGAGCACACGCCTCTACAGTTGGGATTACCTCGTATTTATCCTCCTATGCCGGGTTTTTAATGGCACAGGAAATTAGATCGTTAGATAAATTAATATTCAATTCTGATAAACCTTTTATATCTATTATTGGTGGAGCAAAAATAAGCAGCAAGATAGAAATACTTGATAGATTAACTGAAATTAGCGATAAAGTATTAATAGGTGGTGGTATGGCTTATACCTTTTTTGCTGCACAAGGATTGGAAATTGGCAAATCAATTTTCGAAGAAAGCCAAATCAAGTTTTGTAGAGAATTATTGAAGAAAGCAAAAATAATGGGCAAAGAAATTGTAATTCCAGAAGATGTTCGTGCAACCTATGAATTTTCTGAAGATGCAGACAGCTTTAATGTATCCATAGAAGAAATTGATAATAATATGATTGGTATGGATATTGGTTCTAAGACTATAGGTTTATTTAAAAAAATAATCAGCAGTTCTAAAAAAATATTTTGGAATGGTCCTTTAGGTGTTTTTGAGATGGATAAATTTGCTAAAGGAACCAATGAAATCGCCCGACATATTGCCAGTTTATATGGAAAGGTTTTTTCTGTTGTTGGGGGTGGAGACTCCATTGCTGCCATTAATAAACTTGGGCTTAATAATAAATTTTCACATTTATCAACAGGTGGGGGAGCATCAATGGAATATGTAGCAGGCAAGAAACTCCCTGGAGTTGAAATACTAAGAAAATAAAAAGAAACAGTTTTTTTTGGAACTATTATAACAATTGACAACATAGATCTATTTCTTCTTTTAAGACAGGCTTTCAGTCTGTCTTTTTTTGTCACAATTTTGTCTTGTAAATCATATCAGACTGTTGACAAAATGTTATTTAGAGTTATAATATTAATACCCTAGGGGGGTATACAAAATACAAGGAAATATGAATGGAAATTGAGGAAATAAATAAAATAAAGATTTTGCACCGTCTAAAGAAGATAGAAGGGCAGATTAGGGGAATTCAGACTATGATTGCAGATAATCGATCTTATGCAGATATTCTGACCCAAGTTTCTGCTGTAAAATCTGCCTTAAATAGAATAAATAAATTATTACTGGAGGAGAAAGTGTATTCCTGTTTTAACTCTTCTGAAAATATTTATTTATATCAGAATTCATTAGATGAAATAATTGAACTTATTATTAAATTTCTTAGATAAGTTATCTAGATTTATCTGCAGATTGTAACTAAAAAAATTAAATTCTTTATAATAAGGTTAAAATGATGATTTGCCAAATATGTAAAAAAAATGAGGCAACTGTAATAATAATAAAGGATATGGAGTCAAATAGAAAGGAATTGTATGTTTGTAGCCATTGTGCTCACCACCTTTTGGGAAGTGCAGTTTCTTCTTTTTCATTTTCTCAATACAATATAAATGAGATATTAGAAAATTTGTTAAACCCAGTTGGAAAGTATGGTCAAGGTAAAAATATAACTGGTTTAAACGAGAGATTGAAATGTTCAGATTGTGGAATGGATTACCAGGAATTTACACAATCAGGGAAACTGGGCTGTAGGCATTGTTATGAGTATTTTAGAGAACGGTTAAAACCTCTTTTGGATAATCTGCATGGTCATTCAAAGCATACCGGCAAAGTTCCGCTCAATATCAAAGAAAAGTGCAATAGGATGAAAAGGATAAAAGAGATTAAGGATGAGATGGAAGAGTCAATTAGAAAAGAAGAATATGAAAAAGCTGCCGAATTGAGAGATATGATTATTAAAGAAGAAAAAAGATTAAAAAAGGTGAATAATGAGTAATAAAGAAGCCTTGCTAATACGTGAATTAAGGGATTCTAGTGCTCAATGGATTAAAGGGGATGGTCCTTTAAATCACATAGTTGTTAGTACCAGAATACGTTTAGCTCGAAACATCGAGGGTATTCCCTTTCCATCTAAGGCCAATGAGAGACAGTTAGAGCAGGTACTGAATAAAGGTGAGATTCTGATAAAAAAGAAAAAGCTGTTTAACGATTTTAAAATAATTAAAATTGATGACTTGACCGATATAGAGGTGCAATTTTTAGCTGAAAAACGATTAATCAGTTTTTCTTTAGCCCAATCAAAATATCCCCATCGAGCCTTTATTTATAAACCCGATGAAACAATTAGCATTATGATCAATGAGGAGGATCATTTTAGAATACAATGTTTAATGGCTGGTTTCCAATTAGAAAAAGTTTGGGAAATTATTAACTGCTTTGATAATCAAATTATGAATGAAATAGAATACTCTTTTAATGAGAAGGAAGGTTTTTTAACCTGTTGTCCAACCAATGTTGGTACTGGCTTGAGAGCTTCCGTAATGTTGCATCTGCCCGGATTATCTATTATTAATAAATTGAATGATTTAATGTCATCAATTTCCAAGATGGGTTATGCAGTGAGAGGATTCTACGGAGAAGGAACAGGTTTTCAAGGCAATTTGTTTCAAATTTCCAATCAGGTAACACTGGGTTTAAGCGAGGAAGAAATAATTAATAAATTAAAAGTAGTAATAAATCAATTGATTGTGGAAGAAGAAAAAGCACGAGAAGAGTTAATATTGTATTCCAGACAGAGAGTAGAAGATCAAGTTATGCGGGCATACGGAGTTTTAATAAATGCCAGAATCATTTCTACAATAGAAGCAATCGACTTATTGTCAAAAATTAGATTTGGGATTGGATTAGGCATTTTTACTAAAATTGGCTATGATACGATTAACCGATTGATGTTAATCATACAATCAGCATATATTCAATTGCTGAATTGTAAAATAATGGATGAAAATGAACGGGATTCGACCAGAGCCAAATTAGTTCAAGGATTGCTATACTAAATTGAGATAAATACTTTTCTTAATGAAAATTATTTAAGAAAATAATTTTAAATAAAAAATTGGGAAGGATATCAAATGTTTAAACGATATACTGAAAAAGTTAGAAAAGTGATTATGATAGCACAGGAGGAAGCTGTGAATCTTAATCATAATTATATTGGGACTGAGCATATTTTAGTTGGTTTGGTTAAAGAAAACGATGGGATTGCCAGCAAAATCTTACGTGAACTGGGTGTCGAACCGGAAAGAATTGTAGAAGAGATTGAGAAAATAGTAGGAAGAGGAGAATATCAGGAAGTAAGTGAGATTACCTTTACTCCAAGGGCTAAAAAAGTATTAGAGTTAGCATCTCAAGAAGCCAGTAGATTGGGTCAAAACTATATTGGTACCGAACATTTACTCTTAGGGCTAATCAAAGAAGGTAGCGGTGTTGCAACCCGAATTTTAACTCAAATGGGATTAGATTTAGAAGGTATTTATTCCAGGATACTAAGCCTTTTAATGGAAAGTGATAGTCCTGATGCCCCTGGTGGTGTTATTAGAAAAGAAAGCAAAGTTCCAACATTGGATGAATTCGGAAGAGATTTAACGGAATTAGCCAGAGAGGAAAAGTTAGACCCTGTGGTTGGGAGAAATTGTGAAATCCAAAGAGTAATTCAAATATTAAGCAGGAGAAAGAAAAATAATCCCTGTTTAATTGGTGAGGCTGGTGTTGGAAAAACAGCTATTGTAGAGGGGTTGGCGCAAAAAATTGCCGCTAATGATGTTCCAGAAATTTTAAAAAATAAGAGAATAATCTCACTTGACCTTGCTTTAATTGTCGCTGGTACCAAATACAGGGGTGAGTTCGAAAAACGGCTCAAAAAAATAGTTAAAGAGGTGGAAAATTCGAATGACATAATTCTTTTTATCGATGAATTTCATACGCTTGTGGGTGCTGGAGCGGCAGAAGGCGCTATAGATGCGTCTAATATATTAAAACCTGCTTTGGCCCGGGGCGAAATACAGACCATTGGAGCAACAACCACAGATGAATACAGAAAATATATTGAAAAAGATAAAGCACTTGAAAGGCGTTTTCAGCCTATCAATGTTCCCGAACCTACCATTGATGAAGCCATTCAAATACTCAGAGGATTAAGAGATAGGTATGAAGCTCATCACAAATTAACTATTACTGATGAGGCTTTAGTATCAGCCGTGAAATTGGCAGCAAGATACGTTTCCGGTCGGTTTTTACCGGATAAAGCAATAGACGTTATTGATGAAGCATCTTCTCGGGTAAAATTGAAAAACACCGTTTTCCCGCCAGATGTAAAAGACGTTGAAGAAGAGTTGTTAAAAATAAGAAAAGAAAAGGAGACTGCTGTAAAGTTACAACAATTTGAAAAAGCTGCTAAATTAAGAGATAAGGAAAGAAAGTATGAAGAGAAGTATAATGAGATTAAAAAAGAGTGGGAAATTGGAAAAACAAAGGATAAAATAGAAGTTACCGTAGAAGATGTGGCTGAGGTAGTTTCCAGTTGGAGTGGAGTACCGGTATATTCTCTGAAAGAGGAGGAAGCAAAAAAACTGATCAGGATGGAAGATGATTTACATAAACGGATTATCGGACAGGATGAAGCTATAAAAGCAATATCAAGGGCTGTTCGTAGAGCTAGAGCCGGAATGAAGGATCCCAAAAGGCCTATTGGTTCTTTTGTTTTCTTGGGTCCAACAGGTGTAGGCAAAACTGAATTAGCAAGAAGTTTAGCTGAGTTTCTATTTGGTGATGAGAATGCCATGATCAGTTTAGATATGTCTGAATATATGGAAAAATTCGCTGTTTCTAGATTGGTTGGGGCTCCTCCTGGTTATGTTGGATACGAAGAAGGTGGTCAATTGACCGAGAAGGTACGAAGAAGACCTTATTCTGTAGTATTGCTTGATGAGATAGAAAAGGCACACCCAGATGTTTTTAACATACTATTACAGATATTTGAGGATGGCAGATTGACTGATGCTCAAGGCAGAGTAGTAGATTTTAAAAACACTGTTATTATTATGACTTCTAATGTAGGGGCTACCTTAATTAAAAAAGGTACTTCTTTGGGATTTAGAAGTTCACAGGAACCGGAACAAATGTCTTATAAGGATATTAAAGATAGAGTAATGGGAGAGTTAAATAAAACATTCAGACCAGAATTTCTGAACAGAATTGATGAGATAATTGTCTTTAAGAGCCTTACTAAAAATGAAATAAGGCAGATTGCAGATTTATTGCTTAATGAAGTAAGAGAGTTGTTGGCAGAACAAAAAATATTCTTTTCTGTCAGTAACAGCGCCAAGGATATTTTAGCGAAAGAAGGATATGATCCCAACTTTGGCGCCAGACCTTTAAGAAGAACCATTGAAAGATTGATAGAGAATCCTATTTCTGAAAAAATTCTCTCTGGTGAGTTGAAAGAAGGAGAACATATTTCAATTGGAGCAAAGAAAGAGAGCATTGTTTTTGAAAAAAAAGAATTAAAGAACAAGCAAAAAAATGAAGAACAGTATAATGACAATGATGAGATTGAATGTTAGTACTATCTATTTATTGTTGAAAGGAGCAGAATCTTTCTTTTTATTATGAAAAACAGTACTAAATATTATCTTTGCCAGAAGTGTAATTTTGAAACATCTCAATGGTTTGGTCGTTGTCCAAATTGCGGTGCATGGAATTCTCTTTTGTCACAAGATATTTCAAATAAAATATCTGCGAAGATTCAAAAAGACGAGCTTGCTAAACCTATCAGTAAGTTAAAATTTAATATTAATGAGCTACGGTACCAGACTGGCATCGTAGAATTTGACCGTGTTTTAGGGGGAGGCATTGTACCTGGTTCACTGATTCTTATTGGGGGTGAGCCAGGGATTGGGAAATCAACTTTAGCATTACAAATTGCGCAACAATTAGTAGATAAAATAGGTAAAATCCTTTATATTTCAGCGGAAGAATCAATAAGACAGATTTCTCTCAGAGCTGACAGATTATCTGTTAATTCTGAACACATCTACCTATTATCGGAAAATGGTCTGGAAAAAATAATTGCACAGTTGAAAGAGATAAAACCAAAAATTGCGATTATTGATTCCATACAGATTGTTAATGATTCAAATACCCCCTCTGCTCCAGGAAGTATAACACAAGTAAAGAGTTGCACTTCCAGATTGATGGAAATAGCTAAAAAAGATGATATTGCCATGATCATAATAGGACACGTAACAAAAGATGGAGGAATAGCCGGACCAAAAATACTTGAGCATATTGTTGATACTGTTTTATATCTTGAAGGCGAAAGGTTTCAGGCCTACAGGCTTCTTCGAAGTATAAAAAATAGATTTGGTACTACCAATGAGTTGGGAATTTTTCAAATGGAAAGTGTTGGTTTAAAAGAAGTCGCCAATCCTTCAAAAATTCTATTGTCTTCACGATCTGAGCCAATTCCAGGCACAGTTACCACTATTACTTTTGAAGGCAGCAGGCCATTGGCCGTAGAAATTGAAGCATTAACCAGCTCTTCTTATTTGAATTTCCCTCGTAGGCTTACCACAGGCGTTGATTATAACAGAGTCTCTTTAATCATTGCAGTATTGGAGAATAAATTAAAAATTCAATTACAAAATAAAGATATATATATCAACTCTGCAGGTGGTATAAAGATAAGTGAACCAGCAATTGATTTGGGAATTGCTGTAGCAATCTTAAGTAGTATAAAGAGTTTGGCTATACCATTGGATACCGTTGTCTTTGGTGAATTAGGTTTAACCGGAGAGGTACGAACAGTAAGTCTATGTGAAAGGCGGCTCAGAGAGGCTAAAAATATCGGGTTTAAAAAATGTATTATACCACTCGAGAATGGTAAACAGTTTTCCAAAAAATTTGAACATCTAGAGATAAAAACATTGGGCAATATAGGAGATATATTAACAATACTTAAAGAATAAAAAATAAACAAGGGTACACTTCATTTGTTTGCTTTACACTAAAATTGACAGATGATATAATTCAATAAATACAATGCTTATAAATACTTCAAAAAAAAATTATTTTAACAGGAGGTGTGTTAAAAAAGCGGTGTAATATTAGGAAATTCTATATACTAAAAAAGAATATTGGAGGTTAATATTTTGTCAGGTTTAACCAAAAAAATTATTTGTTCTGTCTTTGTTTTAGCAGGGGGGATATCTGGTTATGAACTCATTCCTGGCACCAAAATGTTAAACAACTTTTCTCTATTTGTAGATTATAGATGGTTAATCCCCATCATATCATTCATTATTGGAAGTTTTTTTGGATTTATTCTATTTATTCTCAGTTATCAGAAATTATGTTATTTAGGAAAGAAAATTATAACCTATTTTCAAAGAATACCTGCTCAAAACATACTTTCTGGAGTAATAGGTCTAATTGTTGGATTGATAATAGCAAATTTATTAGCGTATTCATTATCCTTTATCCCCTTTATTGGTAATTATTTACCAATTATATTAAATGTCACTTTAGGTTTATTAGGAATTACTCTTGGTTTAAGTAAAAGAACAGAAAGTGTCAATTTTTATAAAAAGAATATTGAAAGATTTAAAAAAAGAGAAAAAAGCCCTCATTATCAATTGAAGATATTGGATACCAGTGTCATTATTGATGGTAGAATAGCCGATATTTCTCAAACAGATTTTTTGGAAGGTGTATTGATTATTCCTCGTTTTGTTTTAAATGAATTGCAAGCCATAGCGGATTCTTCAGAACCTTTAAAAAGAAATAGAGGCAGGCGGGGTTTAGATGTATTAAATAAGATAAATAAATTACACAGCAATAAAATAAAAATTATCAGTCGTGACTATCCTGAGCTGAAAACAGTTGATACCAAGTTAATAAAATTAGCAAAAGAGATAGATGCCAAAATATTGACCAATGATTACAATCTAAACAAATTAGCCCAATTGGAAAATGTTACGGTTTTAAATATAAACGATTTAGCAAATGCCTTAAAATCAATTATATTACCAGGAGAAGAATTAGTAACACAAATTATTAAGGAAGGAAAAGAATCTGGACAAGGTGTCGCTTACCTGGATGACGGAACAATGATTGTAGTTGAGAATGGGATGGACAATATTGGCGAAAAGGTTAAGGTAGCGGTAACAAGTATTTTGCAAACACCAGCGGGCAGAATGATATTTGGTCGGATTAGGGAAAGAATCAATAAGAAGAATCAGGAAACAACCCATCAAAAGAAGACACGGTCTAATTAAAAAAATAGGTGTAGTTTAAAATCAAAGTAATAAAAAGAGAGGAAAAAGCATTGAGTTTGAAGTTATACAATACTCTAACCAGAAAAAAAGAAGAATTCATTCCACTTAATGGAAAACAGGTTGGCATGTATGTATGTGGCCCCACTGTTTATAACTTCTTCCACATTGGTAATGCCAGACCATTTTTAGTATTTGAAGTATTAAGAAAATATCTGCAATATAAAAAATATAAAGTTACATATGTGTCTAACTTTACTGATATTGACGATAAAGTTATTAACAAAGCAAAAGAGTTGGGAAGTTCATATGATAAGATAGCTGAAAGGTTTATTGCAGAGTATTTCTATGATGCAGATTTTTTAAATATTGGAAGAGCTGATTTCTATCCCCGAGCAACTGAACATATTACTGACATTATTAAATTCATCTTGAGATTACAAGAGAAAGGCTATGCCTATGTTGTTGATGGAGATGTCTATTATGATGTTAGCAAGTTTAAGGATTATGGGAAGTTGTCTAAACAGAGTATTGATGAAATTAAAGCTGGGGCAAGAATAGAAGTAGATGAAAGAAAGAAAAATCCATATGATTTTGTTCTCTGGAAGAAATCCAAAGAAGGTGAGCCTGAATGGAGTAGCCCCTGGAGTTTTGGGCGTCCAGGTTGGCATATAGAGTGCTCAGTGATGTCTTCCAAATATCTCGGCGATACTTTTGATATACATGCCGGTGGGGAGGATTTAATATTCCCTCATCATGAGAATGAAATTGCACAAAGTGAAGCAGTTAGTGGGAAAATATTTGCCCGATATTGGTTACACAATGGCTATTTGAAAATAGATAATAAAAAAATGTCAAAATCTATTGGAAATATTCTTACCATAAGAGAATTGTCTCAAAAATATGATGGTTCGACTATTAGGCATTTTTTACTATCAGCCCATTATAGGAGCCCTTTGAATTATTCTATTGAACAGATAGAACAATCAAAAAATAGCATAGAAACACTGAATAATCTAATATTCAATCTAAATTTTTTCTCTCAAAGTAAACAAATTCATAAAAAAATAGATGAGGATAGTAAAAAATTAACTGAAACCGTTGACAGAATGAAGGATGCATTTATTGAGGCAATGGATGATGATTTTAATACTCCAATTGCTTTGAGCACCTTATTTTTACTGGCAAAAGAAACAAATATATATTTAAATAAGACCAAGAATAAAAATTTGGAAATAATAAATAAAGTTATTCAATTCTATGAAGAATTTGGAACAAATATTTTAGGCTTAAAATTTTCTTCACAATTGTCCCGGCAAACGATGTTACCAGAAACAGAAATAGGACATTTAATTGCAGCGCGAGAAAGAGCTAGAAAGTATAAAGATTGGGAAACCGCTGATAAGATCAGAGAAAAGTTGTTAGGAGTGGGGGTAATTATTGAAGATACAGCCGATGGAGCACGATGGAAAAAGTCTTGACTATATTAAAATTATCAGCCTATAATTACAAAATTATTGATTATTTTTATAACCAAAATCAGCTTAAAAATTAAACTTTTTATTCAAATATTTTAATGCTTAAGTTAAACCAATTTTAAAAAATATTTTATAAAAATCAACAGTGAAATTGTATTGAGCAGGTGAATTTAAATTGGTACTTTTTAAGGAAAAACCTTTTACACTTTATCAAAAATTTGATGATGCATCACTTGTGACACTGGCTAATAATGGAAATGTTTTAGCCGAGAATTGCCTTATTGATCGTTATAAGAGATTGGTTAAAATAAAGGCAAGGACATACTTTTTAATAGGTGCTGATACAGAAGACATTATTCAAGAAGGTATGATTGGCTTATATAAAGCAGTGCGCAATTATGATAATTCGAAATCTGCTTCTTTTAGAATATTTGCGGAAATTTGTATTATCAGACAAATCATTACCGCTATAAAAAAATCTTCCAGAATTAAGCGTAAGCCACCCGGTAATTGTATTTCTTTAAATCAGCCTATTGAACCAGTAGAAGGTTTTGATCGTACGCTGCTGGACATAATTGATGATCTAAAAATAAATGACCCTATGAGCATATTGTTGAGTAAAGAAAGATTTCGAGAGTTAAAGATTAAATTAAAAAATATCCTATCTAATTTGGAAAAAATAGTGCTAAAGGCATACTTAGACGGTAATACATACCATGATATTGCTTTAGAAATTAAAAAAAATAGTAAATGTGTGGATAATACCATACAAAGAATTAAAAGAAAATTAGAGTTTATTGCCAAATAAAATTGACTTGAGTTACAATAATAACTATAATGTTTTATGTTGCCGGTGTAGCTCAGCTGGTAGAGCAGCTGATTTGTAATCAGCAGGTCATCCGTTCGAATCGGATCATCGGCTCCAAAGATGAAAAGAATTTTCGGGGAGGTACCAAAGTGGCCAAATGGAGCGGACTGTAGATCCGTTGGCTGAACGCCTTCGAAGGTTCGAATCCTTCCCTCCCCACCATTCGCCCGCGTAGCTCAGTTGGTTAGAGCGCATCCTTGGTAAGGATGAGGTCACCGGTTCAACTCCGGTCGTGGGCTCCAGTATTTGATTAACAATTTTAATAGGTATTTTTAAATAACATAGAGATTAAGAAATTTTTACTTTATTTGCAATAGAAATTAGTATAAGCAACCTTTTAAGGAGGAAAAAACAAAATGGCTAAAGAAAAGTTTGTCCGCTCCAAGCCGCATGTTAATATTGGGACTATTGGTCATGTTGATCATGGTAAAACAACTCTTACCTCAGCAATTACCAAATATTTATCCGGTAAGAAACTTGCTAAAGCTACCGCCTTTGAGGAAATCGACCGTGCTCCAGAGGAGAGAGACAGGGGAATTACTATCTCAGTATTCCATGCGGAATATGAGACGGAAAATAGACATTATGCCCATATTGATTGTCCCGGTCATGCTGACTATGTCAAAAATATGATTACCGGTGCAGCTCAGATGGATGGTGCAATTCTGGTAGTCTCGGCTGCTGATGGTCCTATGCCTCAGACCCGGGAACACATTCTCTTATCTCGTCAGGTAGGAGTGCCCTATATCGTAGTCTTTTTAAACAAAGTTGACATGGTAGATGATCCTGAGTTAATTGACCTGGTAGAAATGGAAGTGCGGGAATTACTCAATGAATATGAGTTTCCCGGTGATGATATACCGGTCATAAGAGGTTCTGCCCTTAAGGCTATGGAAGCTGACCCGGGTAATCCTGATGATCCAGCTTTCAAACCTATTCAAGAACTATTAGATGCTGTTGATAGCTATATTCCTACACCGATGCGTGATGTAGATAAACCCTTCCTCCTCTCTGTAGAGGATGTCTTCAGTATCACCGGCAGAGGAACAGTAGCTACCGGTCGAGTGGAGCGCGGGATAGTCAAAGTCGGTGACCAGGTAGAGATTGTGGGATTGAGTGATAAACCGAAAAAGACAGTAGCAACTGGTGTGGAGATGTTCCGCAAACTGCTGGATCAGGCTGAAGCTGGTGATAATGTTGGTATACTTCTTCGTGGCGTAGATAAAAAAGAGGTCAGACGTGGTCAGGTCATAGCTGCCCCAGGTAGTATTACCCCTCACACCAAATTTAAAGCAGAAGTTGTCATCCTGACCAAAGAAGAAGGAGGAAGACATACCTCTATCTTCAGCGGCTATCGTCCCCAGTTCTATTTCAGAACTACCGACGTAACAGGTACCGTATATCTTCCAGAAGGAGTAGAGATGGCAATGCCCGGTGATAA
>JAKQEP010000112.1 GCA_029556475.1 Candidatus Atribacteria bacterium | reverse complement strand
AACAATATTGCCAATAAACTTCTTAAGGTAGCCTGTGCTATAGTCCGGGATAATACCCGGTATATCAAAGAACATCGTTCCATACATCCTATGTATGTAAAAAGTACGTAAAAAGTACTTGACAAGGTCATAGTGTTCGCAGTGATAGGGAGAGGCATTCACAGCAGTTACAAACTCGTTTTGCATTTTCTCTTTGTCATTGCGAGCCTACCGCTTAGCTTTGGCTAAGAGTGGGCGTGGCAATCACATACTCTATTGCCCACATAAGAAGCATACCGTATAACATATATTCGTTTAAAATTTATTTAAACTATTCCTATTGTGATCAACATTCTATTTTCAATAACTGAGAGCGTTTGTGAATTCAAAGAACCAATCCTTTTTTGCAATCTTTTCTTATCTAAAACTCTTACCTGATGGCATAAGACTACAGAATCATTTGAAAGGTTGCCTTCCCCTTTTGAAACCAATACACAAGTGGGTAATGAAGTTCGCTCCAAATTTGTTGTTAAAGGAATAGCTAAAACAGTGCTCGAAAACTTATTAATAATATCAGCTTGAAATATAACTACTGGACGAAAACCCGATTGTTCTGTTCCACGAGTTGGATTAAGATTAGCAAACCAAATTTCCCCCCGTTTTACAATCATAACGGTGTATCTTCCTTATTTAAGCCAACAATATAGTCATCCATACCTTCTTCAGCAAACTCTATATCTTCTTTTGAATATTTTCTGTAAAGACTAAAAATATTATCATTATCAAATGATTGTGATATCATAAAACGTGAACGGTATTTTAAAAATGCAATATATTGTTCTAAATCATTCAGTTGCTGTTCATTTAAAGATTTAATTTCCTCTTGAAGTCGTTCCTGAACCTTCATATTTTCCCTTTCTTAATTTAAGAAATAGCTTGCCCATTAATAATAAATTCCTTGTTGGGATATGCAACAATTATTAATTAATATCAAACAGAATATTTGTTCCTTAATCTTCTTGTAAAGTGTTTTATTTATTACAAGTATTGTTTGTATAGCAAAGAACAACAATTTATTATTTTATATTATACTATAATTATACTATAATATTATATTCTTTAAAATATTATATTTATAATATATCAATCCTGTATCCCCTTCTCCATACTTGCTTTGTTTCTAACAAGTTTACCAGTTAGCCGGCGGTTTATCACTTATTCTAACCCGTGCGGTCACTGGAGTCATAATTACATACAGAGTTTTGCCATATTTTGTTTTCAAAGTTACCGTTCCACCCATACTGGGTGTACCGGTTTTGTAAAAATAGACTTTATGATTGGTAAAATTAGTAAAATGTAAATTAACATTTTCCAGTTGTACATCCTTAACTAATTCTGAATCCTGATACACCCGGTATCTGTCCAACGACGGATAAAAGTCTACTTTATAGTAACTTCCTGTATAAAAGGCATAAGCCTGACAATCTTTTAATATTCCTTCTAACTGGTGTGCTGCCATACTCAAGTCTAAATTCTGTTTTACAATCAACAGTCCACTAAATGCTGCCAGTAAAAGAACTGAAATTATCGCTGCTACGATGGCAAGTTCAATGAGAGTAAAACCTTTATTGCTGCGGTTATTGCTGCTGCTTTTGAAATAGTACTTCATTTATAATATATATAAAAATGTATTAATTGTATAACAACATCTTTTATTATATATTATTCCCCATTATAATAAATTTTAGTCAAAATATTTTAATTTTTGGTAAAAATATGTTCTTATGAATACTTTCTTTCTCTTTTACGTTCTTTTCAGTTAACGTTTATAAAGACCTGTACATATGCTGCGGACATAAAAATGGATATTATCAAGATATGGATGAAGTGTGAAGATATATTAGCGATAGAAAGTTCTTTTCCTACAGAAATGCAGTTGATATTTGTTTAATAAACTCTTTAAAATCATCTAATTCCGATTGTATTATCTCTACTGCCTAAACTTTTTAAATCAGAAATGATTTCTTCTCTTCCCTTTAGACTAAATTCTTTTAATATTGTCAGAGATTTTTCTATTTCTCCAATTAAAAAAACTATTCTTTCTCTATCTATAGTCACTTTTTAGCTCCAACAAATGTTCCTTAATCAATTTTTGAAAATCCCAATATTTTTTCCAGGAAGTAGTTATAAAATTTATTCTAAGATTATCATCAATATTTTTTATTAAAATTCCTTGTGTTGCTCTATAAATAAGAACATCAGATGCAGTATTTAATCTGATAATGTCAACAGGTACTTTTATCAAATTTTCCAATTGATTTGACAAATTAATCTCATAAAAAACATCATTTATTTCATTTTTTTCATCAATATAAATAGCTATATCTATGTCATTAAAAGAAGAAGTGTTCTCTATTTCTGCAAAAGAACCAAAGATATAAGCAAATATAATTTCTTTGTGGGAATTAATCGCTTTTTCTAATAGTTTTCTTATTTTGTCTTTTATGGTTGGTGCTTTCATAATAAAACCTTGTTATATTATATAGAATTCATTATTTTCTTTTGCCTTCATTATAATAAATAGCAAAAATTAAGTCAAAATCAATAAAATCAAAATATCTCATCTACAATTCTATTCTGTTTTATTTCTATAGTATGAAATACCAATTCAAGATAGCTTTGCCAAAAAAGAGGGCCAAAACTGAGCCAAGTGCAATAAATGGTCCAAAGGGTATAGAATCACTTTTCTCGTTCTTTCCTTTATTTTTGATTAATACCACAACACCAACAATTGCCCCAAAGAAAAAACCCAAAAAAAGTGACAGCAAGGTCAATTGCCAGCCTAAAAAGGCACCGACCATAGCAGCCAGTTTGATATCCCCTCCCCCCATTGCCTCCTTTTTAAAAAGATAGCTTCCTGCTATTGCTATCAGGAGCAAAGCACCGCCACCTGATAGAATGCCCAGCAAAGAATTTAACGGGGATATGTTTTTAATAAAAATGCTGAGTAAAAAACCTATTATTACAAAAGGAAGGGAGATGATATCCGGGATAATCTGTTCTTTTAAATCTATGAAGGTAATGATGATTAAGGCGGAACAAAATAACATATATACAAGGGTTTTTAATTGTAAGCCGTAAAATAAAAATAAAATGAGATAAATGAAACCAGTAAGAAATTCTACCAGGGGATATTGTGCAGATATTCTACTCTGGCAGTAGCGGCATTTTCCTTTTAAGAGCAGATAGCTGAGTAAGGGGATATTGTCATACCATTTAATGGGTTGGTTGCAAGAAGGGCAATGTGATGCTGGAAAAATTACAGATTCATTGCGGGGAAGCCGATAGATACAGACATTGCTGAAACTTCCTATTACCAGACCAATTAAAAAAATGGTAATTTCTGTTATTAATAAGGGAAGAATGCTCATTTCCTCTCCAAACTTTGTATTATATGCTCATTATTTTTTTGAATTGTAGGTTGTTCTTATTATAGTGTTCTCACTTTGTCAGTGCGAATAAGTTAACATTTTTTCCGTCATTGTTAACCCACACATTTTCCTGTCATTGTGAGCTGGCTTATATTTTTCCCGTCATTGAGACTCTACCTATGTTCCTCTTTTTTGTCATTGCGAACTGGCTTTAGCCAGCGTGGCGATCACATCCACTTATACCCACATCTTCGTATTTTCCTTACATTTATACCCGACTTCTTTTCTTTATATTTTCTTTCTTTTTTATTAAAAACAAAAAACTATTAACTATGAACCTCTTCCACTTATTCCCACATCCTTGTATTTGCCTTTTACTAAAAACTATGAACTATAAACCAAAAACTTTTATAACCAACGACCAACTACTAACGACAAACGACTAACGACTAAATACCAATGACCAACGACTATAACATTAAAGTTTTTTGCCCATAATGTAGTGGGGGAGCGTATCCCCGGCTAAATATTGCAAAAAGGTGTACCTTCCCGTAAACAATATTTCAAAACCAAGTTTCATAAAAAAATTTTTTGCTTTCTCGGAAAGCACGCCAAAATGAATTCCCTTCACCTGCTTCTCCTTTAAGATTTGCATAAAATGGTAGACCAATAGGGAACCGATCATTTTACCTCTATGCTGAGGAGCAATATTGACATGCAGGGTAGCCGGGTATTCCTGTGAAAAATCCGGGACCTTGAATTCGCCTTTGCAATAACTATACAGCAAATTTTTTATGAGATTTAAATTAGCAGAGCGGAATATAAGACCATTTTGGAATGCTTTTTTTGCCAGCATTGGTATAACCCTGTTTTTTATAACTTTACGCATTTTAAGTACATCACTGCTGCCCAGTAAATAACCCACCACTTCATCGTTTTTTTCTGCCACAAAACAGGATTGGGGTTCATATTCCACGTAATAAGAAGTCAACAGGTCGGCAATAATATCTTCATTTAAAAGCTGTCGTTCAATATATTGGGCAAAGATACTGCTTTGTACACTGATTTCCCGAACTGCCTTGCGTTCTTCCAATCTATAATTTCTTACTATTATCCCCGTATTCTCTATTTCCACCATTTTTTATCTGTATCAATTATTATATTCTTTTCCTGATTTGCCTTACTTCCTCTGACTGCCCTGATTTTTCTAATTTCTCTGATTTGCCTATTTTTTCTAATTTTTTTGATTTTCTTTTCTTTTTATAGGTTTCTATTCAGATTCTATTCAGGTTAATGAACTAAAACAGCTTATTGTTCGCGTTGCATCGTTCTCATATCATTCGCATAACGCATCACGCTGCATTTTTTTATGCTTTTTCTTAGCTAATTTATTAATTTCAATTTACAGCAATTAATCTATTGATTTACAGCAAATATCTCATTTTCCCTGATGGATGCTTCTAAGAGATTCTTTAATAATGGATTTCTAAGCTGGCTGACATATGCTCTGAGTGCCCTTTCTTTGGTTTTTTTAGTCTCCTCAGAAAGCATAAATTTTTCCCAGCCGCCTTCTATGGTCACCAGGTCTAAGGGAGGCAATACAAATAACTCAGGCGCATATTTTTTGGGATAGGGGAAATAGGCATGATGTACCAGATATTTATAACAGGTAATCTTTTTGGCTATTTTTTCTACTACTTCTAATTCTTCCCATACCTCTTCTTTCACTAAATCCTCATATCCTAATAGATATTCTTTTACCCCTACTTTTTCTTTCATCTGCTGCATTATTTCCTCAATTATTGTTCCTACTGTAGAATGGTCCTTATGAGTATCATTGGGGTGTGGATAGAGAAGAATATCCGGCTGAACCTTTTCAATCTGTTCAGCCAGTACCTCTTTGAGCTTTTCACAATTTTCTAAAGCGAGTCTGCTGTCAGGATAATTTAGATAAACTAAATTTTCTCCCGGTACACCAAGTGTACGGGTAGCGTTTTCAAATTCCAGATAACGTAAAACCTGTAGATTACGCCGATTACCGTCTGTAACCAGAACAATATGGACTTCCGCTCCTCTTTTGACCGATTCATTGATATATCCACCACAGGCGATAGTCTCATCGTCGGGATGCGGAGCAAAAATGAGCACTGTGTCACCTTGCTGGGGTAAATTCACCTCGCTTAAAAAGTAGATGGTCATCTGTGGCATTACCGGGTTAGCGCGAAAATACCAGAATGCCGCTATGGCAATTACTATGAATATTCCCAGAATTGATAGCTGCCATTTTCGACTTGATTTAATTTTGGCTATCATTTATTTTATATCACCTACGTATCAATAGTATGAATATCCTATTAATTATTTTCCATACTTAATATTTTAATGTGGCAATATCATAATATATTTGTTTAATTTTTACAAGTGGAACTATGTCCTGATGCACAACCCCCCTTCCACCCACACTATCCCTTCCGTCATTACGAACTGGCTTCAGCCAGCGTGGCAATCTCATCCACTCCAACCCACACTCTTTGTATTTGTATTTTACCAACTGCTAAATACCAACGACAAACAATTACTGACAGTTTTGCAATGATATCCACCTATGCTCGCATTCATGTATTTACTTCTTAACCAAATACTAACGACAAACGACTAAATGCTAACGACCAACGACAATTTTACAATTTTATACTTTGTGTCTTGCAGGAAAAAAGGCAGGTGCATACAGCAGTAATAAAAGAAATAAAAAAGATATTAAATTAAAAGACCATCTTTGTATTTCTTTTTTTATGAGGTTCTCTGGATTATGATGTTGAGGCGGAGTGATGAGCCATCCCGGCCAATGCCATCCAGGCGAAAGGTATTGATGCCATCAAATGATACCACTACCTCACCGGGCTTATCCCACCCATTTTTGATTTGGGTTTCCCTGGTTACCGGGTTCTGGAAATGCAGGCGTTTGATTATCTCATCCATATTATTCCAGATGTGAACTGGATGGCTGCCGACTAGCTCAGAACGTATCTCTGCCTCTACAGATTTGACATTGGAAGTTATAATTCTGGTAGTATTAAGCTCTATGGCATATTGATAACCCCTGGGCCCATAAAGTACAGCCGCTCCTATAATTATGACCCATATAATTAAAGCAAGTATGGTAATACCTTTTTGATTATTTATTTTCATTATGATTACCTCTACTTTATGTTTAATTTGTTTTAATAATACCATTAAAATTTGTAAATAACAATAATTTCATAGATTGACAAATATAGATATTTTTCCAATTCTGCAGGCATAACTGGATGAGACTGCTTCGTCGCTTCGCATCTCGAAGTAACAGGATAGGGTCATTTTTTAATGACAAAGATGGATCGTTTTTGGACGTTAAGTTGAAAAATAGAGATAATTTCTCTTTTTTATCTGTAAAAGTGATGATTTGAATGATGTTAAAGGACCGTCCCCTAACATTTACATTATTCCCCCGTCATTGCGAGCTGGTTTCAGCCAGCGTGGCAATCTCATCCTCTATCGCCCACACTCTTGTATTTTTATTCTTTCACTTCCTCCCTCATCTTTATCTTTATTCCCACACTTATGCCCACATCTTTGCATTTTTATCTTTCATTGTTGCTCACATTCTTTATATTCTTACTAAAAACCAAGAACTATTAACTATAAACCTCTTTCATTTATACCCACATCTTTATTAACTAAATACTATATACCAACGACAAACGACTATTTTCCACCCACATCTTCGCATTTCTTCTCTTGCAATTATTCCCACATTCTTTTCTTTGCTTTTTAACCAACTACTAACGACAAACAACCAACGACTATATTATTCCCACATCTTTAAACATTAACAATAATAAGAAAGTGCTGCAAAATGAACTATTAAGTGGTATAATTTAATTATTACCCCACCATATATAAGGGAGGAAAATAATGGCAACAAAGCAGATCTTAAATTATAGGGTTATATTTAGAAAAGAACCAGAAGGAGGATATACCGTAAATGTTCCCTCTCTACCTGGTTGTATAACTTTTGGCAATACCATTGATGAAGCAATTGAAATGGCTAAAGAAGCCATTTTATTATATATTGATAGCCTCAAAAAACATAATGAAGATATTCCCTCTGATGATAGTACTTTAGAATATAACTTAAAAGTAGGAATTAATGGTTAATTTCCCTTCTCTAAATCCAATTCATATTTTTCCCACTCCATTTCATAAAAAAGATCTTCCAAAAGGCACATTGTTTGAAATATTAAAACAAGCTGGTATAAGCAAAGAAGAATTAAAAAATTTATTATAAACTTTCAAGTTCTACTTCAATATAACTAATGTAAAAATGTATTTTTAAAAAATTATTATTGCAATCTCTACCTTATTATCCTCACTCTCCTCTCGTCTTGTCATTCCGAATATTTCCTCTTTTCCCGTCATTGCGAGCTGGCTTCAGCCAGCGTGGCAATCTCATCCTCTATCACCCGCACTCTTTTCCTTCCACTTCCACCTATATCTTTTTTCCAAAATCAAAAAGTTATCAACTAAAAACCTCTTTCATTTACTCCCACATCTTTTTTAAATAAATACCAGCTACTAACGACAAACGACTAACGACTAAATGCCAACGACTAACGACTATTTTGCAATCTCATATTCTATTACATACATAAAGAAATAAAGAATGTGGGGGAATTCAAGAGAAGGAAATGATGTTAAAGGAGCGTCCCTTAACATCTTTGACATCATTCTCCTTGACATCAATGTGACCGTGACAATTGCTGCTCAATATCCAACAAAACCGAACTATCATCAGGTGCCTCTTGCAGAGCTGCCAAGAAATAATCATAAGCCTCTTTCGGTCTGCCGAGTTGCTGGTATCCTAGACCGATATAGTACAGGAAGTTAGGCTTTTCCTCAAATTCTAATCCTAAATCGATCGCCAGTTGCCACTGTTCTATAGCCTTTTCATATTCATTTAGATAAACAAATAATGAAGCAAGGTCATGGTAAGCATGATAATATTTAGGGTCTATATAAATTGCCAGCTGAAAATACTTTTTCGCTTGTTCAAAATCTCCCGATTGCCTATAGGATAGTCCCAGATTGCGAAAAGTATTCCTGTCCTTATATATCTTTAATGTTTTTTGTAAGTATTGCTTAGCTTCTTCCTGAAAATCCAACTGGTAATAAGCCGAACCTAAGGCATGCATAACTCTGCCATTATTAGAATCATATAGTGCCGCTTTCTTAAAATATTTTAAGGCTACTTCATTATTATGTACAGCAAAATGTCTGGCACCTTTAAAATAATAGAGTTCTGCCAGATACGGTTTTAGAGCAATTTTCCATAATCCGGTTACTGCCAGTACAATTAATATAACTATTGCTATTGTTCTATATAAAGCATTAAATTTAAAGTGAATAAGAACAATATTTTTGGCAGAATCATTCCCTTTACCTTTCTCAGTCAGATTGATATAGGCAATTGTTAACCCCAATAAAATGAAAAATGTTGTGCCAAGTACCGGTACATGGAATGGGAAGGTAAAAAGACAATGGATAAGAAAGCAGGTAACACCCGCTAATAGGCCAAAAATGATAATTTTATAGTTTTTATTTTTTTCTTTCTCCAGATATTGATAAATCAGGTAATAGAAAATATAAATTATGGTTAAAAAAGAAAACAAACCGGCAATGCCTATCTCTGCCGCTAAATGTAAATATTCATTATGTGCTTCTGCCGCTTTACCGCTAAATTTTATATATTCTGGGTGCTTAACCAGATATGCTGCCTGATAATCCAGATAATGATAGGAGAAGGCACCAATACCCAAACCTAAAATTGGTTTATTTTTAATCATCTCCATAGTCGTTTCCAAGATTAAAAGGCGAGTATTGATGGAAGGGTCATTCTCGTCAAAAGTAGAGGCGGCTCTTTCAATCACAGTTAAGCTACTCTTATTGAGAGGATTCTCAGTGGAATATATAACAGTAACAACTAAAAATATTGTTAGTAAAGCAATAAGCCATTTTTTATTATTCCGGAAAACTTCCCATAGCCCGTATCTGTAAATAAAAACTAATGAAAATAATAAAGTTGTTATAATACTTATCCAAATACCCCTGCTCTGACCTATGATTAAGGCGGTATAAAGAATTGTTAATAAAAGAAAGAGTATAATTTTATATCTCCTGTTGGTTTCCAATAAGAAAAAAGAAAAAGTAATTGGAAATATGAGTGCTAAATAATTAGAGAGCCAGTTTTTTTGTCCGATGGTAGAGGTCAATTGACTAAGATAGCCATAGTAAGGATCGAACCCATAATATTGCAGCAAGGTATAAAGAGCGACAAGAGAAGAGCTCACAAGAAATATCCTGATAATGAAATTGAATTCTTTCATAGATTGAATCAAATAAGATACCATACATAATAAAAATATATAGAATAGGAAATAAAGATAATGACTCAAATTTACTTTAATGTTACTACCGCTAAACAGGGAGA
Organism: Candidatus Atribacteria bacterium; assembly: GCA_029556475.1. Classification (GTDB taxonomy): domain Bacteria; phylum Atribacterota; class Phoenicimicrobiia; order Phoenicimicrobiales; family Stramentimicrobiaceae; genus Stramentimicrobium. The sequence continues at coordinate 980 of JAKQEP010000112.1, read as the reverse complement.
AAGTTAATATAATAATGAAAAAACACAGCGCTATGTTTAGTTTACTTTTTCTCCATATAATTCTTTTTGATGATAACACCTCAATTAAGATTAGAAAAAAGAAAATAATAAGGAATGACATCAGAATGAATGTTTGATTAATTCGACGCTCGTAGACTTCTTTGTAGACAAATAAAGAAATGAGTAAAATAAATATAGTGAGAATTATTAACAATATTTTGTGATAAGCGATCCGATTGTCAGTAATATTGTCCAAATTATTTTCCCCTTAATTTTATAGTTATATATTTTTATTATAAATATCATATTTTTTGATATATAAACAAAAAGCTCCCTTAAAATCAAGGAGAATTTAAGGGAGCCTGTGATTAAGAGCTGTTATTATCTTTGAGCGGTTAATTCATCTCCAAATAGTTTTGGAGTAGCACTGTTATCATAACCTTGGAATTTATAACATGTTCCATCGTCTGTGCCACAGGGGGTTATACATACAGCTCCAGCCACTGCAGTCCCTCCACTTTTTACAACCACTACGGTGCCACCGTATGGATTTTGCATCCCACCTTTTTCAGCAATAATTACAGCACCATCGACATTACCCGATATAGCACCATCAGCCATTTCAGCTTGCACTAATGTCTGTGCAGTACCAACATTGGCTTTTACGATTGCTTGTTTGGCTTTTTCTTGTTGACCGGTATATAATCTCAATCCTAACAACGCCAGGATACCGATGATGGCTACTACGACCATCAATTCAATAAGTGTGAAACCTTTTTTGTTTTTCTGGAAAAACATAAACATTTTTTTAATTTCCTTTCTTTTTTACTAGTATTTAGTTGACGAATATCAACACATCGCGAACCCAAAAGTATCAGGAGTTCGCGAACCCTAATTAAATATTGTATCAACACATCGCGAACTATCGATATAAATATTCTATACTGACCTTAAGAATAAGGAGGTCGGTATAGAATATG